>CAHJWV010000668.1 GCA_903643055.1 Burkholderiales bacterium
AAGTCGGGGTAGATGTCCATGATCGACGGGCCGCCCGATGGCGGCAGCCCGGCCTTCGCCTGGGGCTTGAGCCGGGGCGGCGCCGGCCGCGCTGCCACGCGCGTGCCGCCCGGTGTGGACGACACGATGAGCCGCGCATCGATCAGCCGCTCATAAGCCGTGCGCACCGTGCCTCGTGCCACACCGAGCTGTGCCGCAAGATCGCGCCATGAGGGCAGCCGCGCCTCGGGCAGCAGCAACTTGTTGTTGATGGCGGCCGCGATGTGCCGATGAATTTGCTCTGCGAGCGTCAGCCGCGAGGCTCGGTCGATGATCAGCGAGAGGCGCTCAGTCATGGTCCATGGTCCATCACAAATATCGATTTCCGGTGCTTTCTTCGCTGCTCGAACAGGACCAACATCGACGCGTTGAGAGTGCCACGCCGCGCCCGCCTTGTTTCCGCCAGCCGCCGCGTGGCCCTGAGCGATCTGCCCAAGACCTGCGGATCGCAACCGTCATGAACCTGGCAGCCCGTCTGCCGCCGCCGTTCTCGCAGCCCGACGCAAAGAGAAGAGGCGATGTAACTCCTGAGAAGAACCCAAGTGTTTTGCCGTCGCATTTTCACCGCTCCACGCTTATCTCTGCTGCCGCCCTTCCGCTCCTTCTTCCAACCCGCACTGCGCTTGTCGGCGCGGCCCGCGATCGCACTGCCCGCGCTGTGCCTCGCCGCGCTCGCATTGAGCGGCTGCGGTCGTGGCCAGGCGGCCGATGCCGCGGCAGTACCACCGGCCGTGGAGGTGGATGTGGCAACGGTCGTGGTCAAGCCGGTGCGCCAATGGGACGAGTTCAATGGCCGCATTGCCGCGGTCGACTCGGCGGAGATCCGCCCGCGCATCAGCGGCTATGTCGAGCGCATCGCCTACACCGAAGGCCAGGCGGTAAAGCGCGGCGATCTGCTGTTCAAGATCGACGATCGCCCTTATCAGGCCGCGCTGGAGAGCGCGACGGCGCGGCTGCAGCGCGCACGCGCGCAGGCCAGCCTCGCGAAGTCGCAAGCGCAGCGGGCACAGGCGCTGCTCGAGACCCAGGCGATCTCCAAGGACGATGCCGAGATTCGCCAGGCCAACCAGCTGCAAAGCGATGCCGATGTGCGCGATGCCGAAGCGGCCTTGGCCGTGGCCCGGCTCAACCTCGCCTTCACCGACGTTCGTGCGCCGATCAGCGGCCGCGCCGGCCGCACGCAGCTCACGATCGGCAATCTCGCCCGAGCCGACGAAACCGTGCTGACGACAGTGATGTCACAAGACTTCGTGTATGTGTATTTCGACCCCGACGAGAAGAGCTATCTCGGCTACGCGAGTGCCCGCAAGGCCCAAGGCGCATCGGCGCCGATGGCCGTTCAGGTGGGGCTCGCGCATGAGCCTGGCTTCCCGCATGCGGGCGTCGTTGACTTCGTCGAGAACCAGGTCGACCCGGCCACCGGCACGATCCGCACGCGGGCCCGCCTGAAGAACGAAGGCCGTGTCTTCACGCCCGGCCTGTTTGCGCGCGTGCGGCTCGGCCAGGACATCGAAACTCCGGCGATCCTGATCGACGAGAAGGCCGTGTTGATCGACCAGAGCCGCAAATACGTCTATGGGGTCGGGCCCGACAACAAGACCTGGCGCAAAGACATCACCCTCGGCCGCGCAAGCGAGGGCCTGCGCGTGGTGGAGTCGGGCTTGGCGGCGGGCGATAAGGTCGTGGTGGGCGGCGTCCAGCGCATCTATGCGGCGGGCACAGCGGTTCATGCCACCGAAGTGGCGATGGCCACGGCTGCGGCTGCCCACTGAGCGCGCCGCCATGGACTTCTCCAAGTTCTTCATCGACCGGCCGATCTTCGCGATCGTGCTGTCGGTCATCATTTTTTCGCTCGGGCTGATTGCGGTGCCGCTGCTGCCGGTCGGCGAGTATCCCGACGTCGTGCCGCCCAGCGTGGTCGTGCGCGCCACTTACCCCGGCGCGAACCCGAAGGAGATGGCCGAGTCGGTCGCCATTCCGCTCGAAGAAGCGATCAACGGCGTCGAGGGCTTCATGTACATGAAGTCGGTCGCCGGCTCCGACGGCAGCCTGCAGGTCGTCGTGACCTTCCAGCCTTCGGTCGATCCCGACACCGCCGCGGTGCGGGTGCAAAACCGCGTCAGCCAGGCCTTGTCTCGCCTGCCCGATCAAGTGCGGCAGTACGGCGTGACGACCCAGAAGCAGTCGCCCAGCCCGTTGATGTACGTGAGCCTGTATTCGCCCGACAACAGCCATGACGCGCTGTACCTGCGCAACTACCTGACCTTGCATGTGAAGGACGAGCTCGCGCGGCTGGCCGGCATCGGCGACGTGGCCTTGTACGGCTCGGGCGACTATGCGATGCGGCTGTGGCTGGACCCCGGCAAGCTGGCTTCGCGCGGCATCACCGCAAGCGACGTGCTGAGCGCAGTGCGCGAACAAAACGTGCAGGTCTCGGCCGGGCAGCTCGGCGCCGAACCGTCACCGAAAGCCACCGATCTGCTGCTGTCGATCAACGTGCGCGGCCGGCTGCGCAATGAACAGGAGTTCGGTGAGATCGTGCTGAAGCACGGTGCGAACGGGCAGATCGTGCGGCTCGCCGATGTGGCGCGCATCGAGCTCGGCGCGGGCGACTACACGATGCGTGTGCTGGCCGAAGACAAGAACGCCGTCTCGGCCGGCATCTTCCTGTCGCCCGGCGCCAATGCGCTGAGCGTGGCCGATGCCGTCTACGCCAAGTTCGATGCGCTGGCGAAGCACTTCCCGCCCGGCGTGGCATTCCGCGCCGATTGGGACCCGACCGTCTTCGTGCGCGACTCGATCCAGTCGGTGAAGACCACGCTGATCGAGGCGATCGTGCTGGTGGTGCTGGTCGTCGTGCTGTTCCTGCAGACCTGGCGCGCCTCGATCATTCCGTTGATCGCGGTGCCGGTGTCGATCGTCGGTACCTTCTCGTTCCTTTACTTGATGGGTTATTCAATCAACACGCTGACCTTGTTCGGCCTCGTGCTGTCGATCGGCATCGTGGTCGACGATGCGATCGTCGTGGTCGAGAACGTCGAGCGCTACATCGGCCAGGGGCTCGCGCCGCGCGACGCCGCGCACCGGGCGATGCGCGAGGTCTCAGGCCCGATCATCGCGATCGCGCTGGTGCTGTGCGCGGTGTTCGTGCCGATGGCGTTTCTCTCCGGCGTCACCGGTCAGTTCTACAAGCAGTTCGCGGTGACGATCGCGATCTCGACCGTGATCTCGGCGATCAACTCATTGACGCTGTCGCCGGCGCTTGCCGCCAAGCTGCTGCGGCCGCACGACGCGCCGAAAGACCTTCTGGCCCGCGCACTCGACCGCGGTCTGGGCTGGCTGTTCCGCCCTTTCAACCGCTTCTTTCAACGCAGCTCGGTGCGCTATCAAAGCGCGGTCGCGCGCACGCTCGGCCGGCGCTCGCTGGTGTTCGCCGTCTACCTCGGGCTGCTGGTGGCAACCGTCGTGTTATTTCAATCGGTGCCCGGCGGCTTCATTCCGACGCAAGACAAGCTCTACCTCTTTGGCGGCGCCAAACTGCCGGAAGGCGCGTCGCTGGCCCGCACCGATGCCGTGACCCGCAAGATGAACGAAATCGCCTTGGGCGTGGACGGCGTCGACATCGTGTCGGCCTATTCGGGCTTCAACGCATTGCAGTCGGTCAACACACCGAACGTCAATGCGTCGTACATCATGCTCAAGCCCTTCCACGAGCGCAGCCGCAGCGCCACGGCCATCAACGACGAACTCAACGCCAAGTTCGCCAATCTGAAAGAAGGTATCGTCTATGCGCTGCTGCCGCCGGCAATTCAAGGCCTGGGCAATGGTTCGGGCTACTCGCTTTATCTGAGCGACCATGCCGGCCTCGGCTACGCCGCGTTGCAGGATGCGCTCAACACCTTCCAGGCCGAGGTCGCGCAAACGCCGGGCATGACTTACCCGGTGAGTTCGTACCAGGCCAACATTCCGCAGCTCGAAGTGATCGTCGATCGCGTCAAGGCCAAGGCGCTGGGCGTGTCGCTGACCGAATTGTTCGACGCCCTGCAGACGGAGCTCGGTTCGGTCTACGTCAATGACTTCAACCAGTTCGGCCGCGTCTACCGCGTGATGGTGCAGGCCGATGCGCCGCACCGCCAGCAGGCCGAAGACATCGGCAAGATCCAGGTGCGCAACGGCCAGGGCGATTTGATGCCGATCAGCTCGCTGATCACGGTCGTGCCGAGCTTCGGGCCCGACCCGGTGGTGCGCTACAACGGCCACCCGGCCGCCGATCTGCTCGGCGACTCCGACCCGAAACTGCTGTCGTCGGCCCAGGTCATCACGAAGCTGACCGAGATCGCGGCGCGCGTTTTGCCTGCGGGCATCGAGCTGGAATGGACCGACCTCAGCTATCAGCAGGTCTCGCAAAGCAATACCGCCATCGTCGTGTTCCCGCTCGCGGTGATGCTGGTGTTCCTGGTGCTGGCCTCGCTTTATGAGAGCTGGACTTTGCCGCTCGCGGTGATCCTGATCGTGCCGGTGTGCATGTGTTCGGCGCTGTTCGGCGTGTGGCTGGCCGGTGGCGACAACAACGTGTTTGTGCAGGTCGGGCTGGTTGTGCTGATGGGGCTGGCTTGCAAAAACGCCATCCTGATTGTCGAATTTGCACGCGAACTGGAAGGGCAAGGCAAGGGCATCGTCGAAGCCGCGCTGGAAGCCTGCCATCTGCGCCTGCGGCCGATCGTGATGACCTCGATCGCCTTCATCGCCGGCTCGGTGCCTTTGCTGCTGGGCCACAGCGCGGGCAGCGAAGTGCGCCAGGCCACCGGAATCACGGTCTTCGCCGGCATGCTGGGCGTCACATTGTTCGGCCTGTTGTTGACACCGGTATTCTATGTTGCGCTGCGCAAACTGGCCTCCCGGCCACCCGTTGCATGAAGGCCCTGACTTGTCGATCGAGGTGGCGGGTTGGGCTTCCGGCGCGTTGAGCCCCGATACATGGCGGTTGGCCAGGCGGTCGAAAGAGTCACCACGCAGGTGAGGCGAGAGCCTATTGCAATTACCCGGTGACGTTTGGTGCTCATCCTGAGGACAATTGGTGCATGAACACCATTGAATCCAGCAGCACCGGCAGCGCTTGGCTCCCCGTGAAACGCATCCTTGATCGTGGACGCGTTGCCGAGCAGATACGCGACGAATTGCGCGATCGCATCCTCGACGGCGTTCTGACACGAGGCACCAAGTTGCCGACCGAGCGCGAACTGGCCATTGCTTATGGCGTCAGCGGCGCCACGATCCGCGAAGCACTGCGCGCCCTCGTCAGCACCCACATGATCGAGGTGCGGCATGGCAGCGGCGCTTATGTGACGGCCGATGCGGAACAGCTGATCGCTCAATCGTTGCATTCGATGATCCAACTCGAAAAGATCGAGCTGCCCGACACCTTTGGCGTATTGACGGTGCTCAACGTTTACGGTGCCGAACTGGCAGCCGCTCGCGCAACGCCCAACGACATCAACAAGCTGAAAGAATCCTTGCGTCAGATAGAAGCCGCCACGACACCCGGTGAGCTCAGTCTGGCCTTGAAGAGCTTCCTGTTCAACTTGGCCGAGGCTTCCCACCATCATTTGTTGGTGGCGATCTGTAAATTCCTCGCGGGCTTTCAGGCCGGCTTGACGAACAAGATTTCATCGGCTCCCCACAGCGCCTGGAAACGCATCCGCGCCAGCCTGCGCGACGACCGGCAACGCCTGGTCGATGCCATAGCCCGAGGCGACGCCACCGATGCACGCACCTGCGCGCTGGTGTTCCACCAACATGCGATGCAAGAACTTCGCGATACGGAAGCGATCGCGCCATAGCGCCGCTGAAAGGCAACCGGGAAAGGCGCGCACCAAGCAAGCCAAGCCCGCGACCAGGACTGGCGGCGGGCTTGGCTTTCGGACATCGGGCATCAAAGCCACGAAGACGAATCTGTCAACGCTGGGTGACGGGTTCCCGGTGTTCCGCCCAATCGTGCGGCCGGTTTTGCGTTGCGAATAACGACATTGTGCGCAAGCGGCTGGCGCCTGATCGATCGAAAAGCCGGGCCCCGGCCAGCCAGTTCTCACACCGCGACAACACACCCACCGTGATCGATGGCGATGCGGTGGCGAGCTGAACAGGCGCTTCGTCCCTCAGGCGTCAGCGGGCATCGGCGATGAATCACGGCGTGGCGAGCAGCGCTTCGGGCAGCGGCATTTGATCAGCCGATGCCGCCGTCATTTCCCCCGCCAGCTTCGTTGCCAGATCGACGAACAAGCGCAGCTTGAGCTGCGACTGCGAACGCTCGGAATGGTAGAGATACAGGCCCGGCCCGCGAGGGATGTAGGCCTTGAGCATCGGTTCCAGCAGACCTGCAGACACTGGCGCCTGCACTTCGGGATCGGCCACGAAGGCGAGCCCCAGACCTTGCACCGCCAAATCGACCAACAGGTGGCGATCGTTGACGACCAAGCCCCCGCCTGCGTCAAGCACAAACTCGCGCTGACCGCGCCGAAAATTCCAGCCATGCCGTTCCTGCGAGGCCATCGAGCGACAGCGAATCGTTTGATGACCCACCAGATCTTCAGGCACACGAGGCCGCTCTGTACTTCGCAGATAGCTCGGCGCCCCCACCACCGACCACGCGATCGGTGGCATCAACCGAACCGCGACCATGTCTTTCTCCACCGCCTCGCCCGGGCGAATGCATGCGTCGTGTCGCTGCGATGCCAGATCAAGCTTGGCGTCGTCCATCACGATCTCCAGCGCCACCTCCGGGCAGGCTCGGCGAAAGGCGGGCACCAGCATGCTCAGCAACAAGCGGGCAACGCCGTTTGAACAAGCGACACGCAGGCTGCCTCGGGGCTGCACGCCCTCACGGCCCAAGATCGCAAAGGCGTCGATGATCTCGGCCGCCGCCGGCCGCAGGCGCTCGAACAGCGACGCGCCCGCTTCCGTGAGGGCGACCCGGCGCGTCGTCCGCTCAAACAGCGCCGTGCCGTGTCGGAGTTCGACGATGCGGATCGCTTTGCTGACCGCTGTGGTCGTGACGCCGAGCCGACGTGCCGCAACCGTGAAGCTGCAAGTCTCGGCCACGGCCAGAAATGTCGTCACCCCATCCATCGGATCTGGAAACATCGGTCGGCATCAATGAAGAAAGCGCCGGTTCGCAAGCGAGCCAGGGGCGCGCCGATGCGGCCTCCTCATCCAGGCAACTTGCCATGACCACCTGGCACTCAAGGGCGGCACGGAACGAGGCGAAGAATGCGAGACCTGTGCACATCAGTCCATCGATTTCGGCAGATCCCCTTCCAATCTGCGGGCTGTACTAACCTTTTATTCCTGTGCCGTCAAAATGCTGCCCCGGCCGAAATCGTGATCGCAGGACGGGGGCGCGCGCCCGCCCTCGTTCAGGCAGGGCTCAGCATGAAAAAAGGGCCGATCACGGCCCTTTGTTGTTGACGAGCAGCGCTCGATCAGCGATTGGTTTGGTCGTCGCTCTTGCTGGCGCCCGGGCCCGGGGTGGCATCGGTGTGAGCGCGCTTGTGGTGCTTGGACTTGGCCTTCTTCATTGCCTTTTCATCCGCCATGGTTTGATCGTTTGCATCGGCATGCTTCTTGACCTTCGCGGGAGCGCTCTCCGTTCCGCTGTTGCCTGGCGGGCGGTTGGTGTCTTGACCGGTCGACGGCGTTTCGCCCTGGGCGAAAGCAGCGCCTGCGAACAAGGTGGTCAATGCCAGGACAGAGAGTGATTTTTGGATGCGATGCATAAGAGAAACTCCTTCAGTTGAAATGGGTGCCGGGCTGAACCCGCCTGGCGATGACGCCTTTTTGATTTCGGCGAATCAAGCCGATTGCGTTGTGCCAACTCTAATCACGCTGTCATCATCTGGATGTCAGACATGTCCGGCAGTCATGTAGGACGCAGGCAAGGCGCTGTGCAGGCGGCGAAGCAACGGCGGGGCCGGCTCGATCACTCGACGCACACCGACCTTGTCAGCGATGGCACGGGCAGCTGATTCATTGCGCCAGCAACCCGACTGCGCTGAGGCCATGGCGACACTTCGCTTTGACCATCCGCACCCGCATGACCATCGGCGGGATGCGTCAACCACCGCCACCGCCACCATCACCGGCTCCGCCCGGTTTCGGGTCTGTGGTACAGAAAGACCCCATCGACTTCCCCTTGCGGCCAATGCGGCCTGTGACCAGCCGCCGCGCCGAGCATCTGCCTCTTTCTGAGGCACGGCAAGTTTGCTCAATAGGGAATGGGGCTGCCGGGTTGTCCATGGAATTGTCCACAGCCTTGCCCACGGCCGACAGGGACAACTTCTCCTCCGCTTTCTCATCGCCTTAGCACAAATTTCAGCGAGTTTCGGTCACCTCCGCGACCCGCTGCGACGCATTTCCTCGAAAGCAGGGAAGGCTCGGTCACAGAAATCACGCCACGACGGATCGTGCAGCACCGGTGATTCCCATCATCTTTCTAACCCTATCGATGAGCGCCGCCCACACCCGCGCTGGCTTGTGCTGGTTCGCGCAAGTGCGTCCGGATGCGCGCGGATTCAATGACCGCCCTCCCCCTGCGCATCGCACCGGTGGGGAGGGCCAAGCGCTGCGCTTATCTGCGCTGCCAGAGCACGCCGATGACGCCCGGGACATCCGGATACCAGCCCGCCCCTGCCCAAGCCGTGTGGGCGATCTGGCAGGCATACGACGCGCCCTTGTAGCTCACGACATCCCCCACGCGGTAGGTGCGCCCTTCGGCCCAGGCCGAAGCCGAGGGATTTGCAGGTGCAGGTGCAGGTGCAGGTGCAGGTGCAGGTGCAGGCGTTGGCGTTGGCG
>CAHJWV010000669.1 GCA_903643055.1 Burkholderiales bacterium
TTGGCCTGGGTCAAGCCATGCAGCAGCGCGTTGAGGTCGAAGTAATAGTTGTAGTCGCCGACGATCACGTCGCCCCAGCGCACCAGCTCTTGGCTGAGGTAGTACGGGCAGACCTGATGTGAAAGCGCGGCACGGCGCAAGCTTTCCTTATCGAGAAAGCCAAGTTCCAATGCCGCGCTGCGCGCTGCAGGAAGCCGGTCGTAAAAGCCTTTTGCGAGCGGGCAAGAGGCGCCGTGGCAGGCTTTGTCGGGGTGCTCACAGGCCTTGTCCCGCGCTACCAATTCAATGACGCGCAGTGGCAATTCAGACGCCGCCGGCTTGATGATTCGCAAAGCTTCCAGCGCCAGGCCGCGGCCGGGTGTCTTGGCAGCGAGAAAGAAAAGCTTATCGATTTGCCGGCCCGCGCAAGCCTTCAACAACGGAAACAGGGTGCCAATGGTTTTGCCGATGCCGGTCGACGCTTGCGCCATCAGGCAGCGGCCGTGGGCGGCGGCGCGGTAGACCGCTTCGGCCAACTCGCGCTGTCCGGGTCGAAAGTCGGCATGAGGAAAGCGCAGTGAGGTGAGTGCAGCATCGCGTGCGCTTCGATGGGCCATCTCTTGCGCCGACCACTGCAGAAAGCGGTTGCACAAGCCCTCGAAATGGCGCTGCAGCTCGAGAGCCGAATGCAGTTCGATGAACGAGGTTTCCTGCTGCGTGCCCACATCGAAGTAGACCAACGCGATGCGCAGCTGCGCAAGGCCGCGCGATTGGCACAGCAGCCAGCCATAAACCCGGGCCTGCGCCCAATGCAGCACGCGGTGGTTGGCCGGCTGCAGATCGAGGTCGCCGCGAAAGGTCTTGATCTCTTCGAGGAGGTTGCTCTCGGCATCAAAGCCGTCGGCGCGGCCGCGCACGGTCAAGTGCTGGTAGCTACCGCTGAGGCTGAGTTCCGATTGATAAGCCGGGCCCCGGCGCGAGGTAACGACACCGTGACCCGCGATGCCTTCCTGGGCGCTGGGGGCGGGCGTGAAGCGCAGATCGAGGTCACCCTCTTTCGCGGTGAACTCGCACAGTGCCCGCACCGCGACGACATAACGGTTCTTTGTCGGTGCGGCGTTGCGGGGCGAGGCTGCATCGGCAGCAGAAAGCGGGGCCATATCAGCATGGTAACGATCGGCTATTTACGTGGGTGGGTCAGACATCCGTCACAATCGCGCGGCTCGCAATTGGCGAGTGCATTTAAAAAGAGTCGAATGAACAAAGCCGAATTGATCGAACACTTGGCCGCAACGCATGAATTTTCGAAGGCTGAATCGGGCCGCATTCTGGAATCGGTGCTTGACGTGATCGTCACCACCGTCAAGAAGGGTGGCGCTGTCACTATCCCCGGCTTTGGTTCCTTCAAGCAACACTCGCGGGCTGCACGCAACGGCGTGAACCCCAGCACCGGCGCCAAGATCAAGATCGCTGCCGTGAAGCTGCCGAAGTTCACACCTGGCACGGCCTTCAAGGCTGCCGTGGACCCGAAGGCTGCGGCTCGCAAGGCCGCCAAGGTCGCTGCACCGAAGCCAGTTGCCAAGAAGGCCAAGAAGGCCTGATCGGCGGGCCACGGAGTTGTTGCGTTAGCAACAAGCACTCTGGGGCCGCACCGGGCTGCTGCTTGCGGCAGCCCATGCTCTCCGCGCCGCTCTGGCGCGGGTCGAGCCCCGCGGGGACCACGATCGCACATTGTGTAGATATCGCGCTGATATCGCGCTGATATCGCGCTGATGGCTGGCCCCGCGGCCCCAAGCCCTGATCCACGTGCTTTGCGACCTGACCGCCATCGATGTTGGACGGCAAACAGGTCGGTGCCGCGCTGCGCATCTTCGCCCCACAGCCAGTGGGGTAGCGCTGGCGCCCTACATTCAATGACAAGACGCATGGGTCATGGGGCCCGGTCGATAGGGATGCCTTGCATCTTTCCAATCCCCTATTCCAAGGAGTTCCTGATGAGCGTGAATCGCAAAATCGCCGTCATCGTCGGTAGCCTGCGACAGCAGTCGATCAACCGGAAATTGGCCCTGGCCGTGGGCCGGCTGGCGCCCAAGCACCTGATGTTCGAACACCTCCGCATCGATGACATCCCGTTGTACAACCAGGACCATGACGACCATCTTTCGGAGCCCGCACTGCGACTGAAGCGCGAGATCGAAGCTGCCGATGCGTTGTTGTTCGTGACGCCGGAATACAACCGCGGACTGCCGGGTGTGCTGAAAAATGCGATCGACACGGCCTCGCGGCCATATGGCAAGAACTCGTTTGCCGGTAAGCCCGGGGGTATCTTGGGCGCATCGGTTGGCGCGATCGGCACAGCGGTTGCGCAACAACAGCTGCGATGCTTGCTGGCTTATCTCGATGTTCATACGCTCGGTCAGCCGGAGGCGTTCATTCATTTCTCCGAAGGCCTGATCGACGATGCGGGCAATATCAGCAACGAGCGCACGCGCAACTTCCTGCAAACCTGGGTGGACCGTTATGTGGACTGGGTCGACGTTCACCTCGACGCGACAGCGCGCAAGGGCTGACGATTTGGGCAATCACGCTGCATGCGTGGTAGCGCTGAGAGGCCGGGTCGGTGATCAGCGCGGGCCTTCTTCGGCCTCGATCGCATCTCGAATGGCTTGTGCGACATGGCTTACGGCCATGTCGTTATCGCTTCGTTCGTGCCAGGCCAGGTGAACCGGGAAACCGTCGATTTTCAACGGTGGCTCGAAGAACGCGAGCTTGCGTGCCTGCGGCAAGCCCATGATCTGCCGAGGCAACATCGCAATGCAGTTTGATTTTTCCAGCAGCGGCAGAACGACCAGAAAGCTCGGCACCACGATGGCGACATGGCGCGTGCGGCCATGCTGCAGCAGTTGCTCGTCCAACGGGCTGCGCCGCGCACCGTGGGACGACACCATCACGTGAGGGTGGGCTAGCCAGCTGTCCAAGCTGAACTGCTTGGCGGCAGGATGGGCGGCGCGCATCGCAATCACAAAGCTGCCTTGAATCAGCAGCTCGCGCCGCAACTTGCCGCTGACATCGGGAATGACGGCCACAGCGAGATCCATGCGGGCCTTCTCCAACCCATGCAGGGCATCGTTCGCGCTCATCCAGGGCAGCAGGGCAAGGGTGATGCCCGGCGCTATTCGCTGCAAGGTGTTCAGTAGCGGGACGGCCAACAACGATGCGGGAATGTCGGCCATCGCAAGCCGCACAGTGCGCTCGATCTGGCGAACGTCGGTTTCGGGGGTGTCGATCACACCCGACAGCGCCGCCAGTGCCCGCTTCAGCGGGTCGCGCAGCGCTTCGGCTTTCGGGGTCAGCTGCATCGTGGCGCCACGCCGCTCCAGCAGGCGGTCATTGAACAAGCTGCGGCAGCGCTCCAGTGCGCTGCTGGTGGCGGGCTGCGACAAAGCCAGCCGTGCTGCAGCGCGGCTCACGTGCGCTTCATCAGCAACATGTCGAGGATCACCAGCAGGTTGAGGTCGAGCGATCGCAGGTTCATGGTTGTCTGGGTCCCCATTCATCGCCCGGAAAGGCAGGGTGGGTTGATTTGCGTCAACGGCTAAAAAAGAGTAGGACGCCAACGATCGACCGGTTGTTTGAAACCCGGGTCGCAAGCGATCTGCAGCGATGACCGAAAGCGGACGCGCGCGCGGCACGCTTGTTCAAAGCAAGAAGTTCACTGGCGACCATCGCTGCCCACCAACGCACTATCCGGCAGAAGAATAGCGCGATATATCAACTATCCGTTGGACAGATGAAATAACGGGCGTGAGCATGGCTGTCTGGAATCACCCACTCAGGAAACGCCATGTCTCAAATTGCCCTTTTCGGCGCGGCCGGCGCCATCGGCCAAAGCATCGCTGCCGCGCTGCGGGCCGAGGGAACCCGCTATCGTGTGATCGGCCGATCACGCGCCCCGCTGGAAGCTGCGTATGGCTTCGACCCTTTGGCCGAGATCGTGACCTGGAATCCGGACGACCCGGCCTCGGTGCGCGCGGCTGCCGAAGGCGTCGACACCGTCATCTACCTGGTCGGTGTGGACTACTGGAAGTTCGAGCTCCACCCGTTGCTGATGCAGAAAACCTTGGCGGGTGCGCTGGCGGCCGGGGTGAAGAAGTTCTTGCTGATCGGCACCGTCTACCCTTACGGCCGACCGCAGCAACTGACGGTGTGTGAAGACCATCCGCGTGAACCGCAGACCTTAAAGGGCCGCCTGCGCAAGGCGCAGGAAGATTTGCTGCTGGCCGCTGCCGCGACCGGCCGCATACAGGCCAGTGTGCTGCGCCTGCCTGATTTCTATCGTCCCGGCGTCGACAAGAGTTTTCTCGATCTCGTCTTCAAGGCGGCCGTGCAAGGCGGTGTCGGCGAGATGATCGGCCCGATCGATCGGCCGCACGAATTCGTCTTCGTGCCCGATGTTGGCCCGGTGGTCGCCCGGCTCTTGCGCGAGCCGAAGGCCTTCGGCCAGGTGTGGCATCTGGCGGCGGCCGGGGTCACGAGTCAACAGGCGATGGTCGAACAAGTCGAGCGGCAGATCGGGCGCAAGCTTCGATTGCGTGTGGCGGGCAAGACGATGCTGCGGCTGCTGGGCCTCTTCAAGCCCATGCTGCGCGAGATGGTGGAGATGCACTACCTGTTGACGCAGCCGGTGCTGATGGACGACAGCGCGTTGCAGCGGCTGATCGGCCCGATCGAGAAGACGCCTTATGTCGATGGCATCGCGGCGACTTTGCAATCCTTGCGTGAGCCCGCGCGCGCCGCGCGCAAGCCGGATGCGCAAGGCTTGGCCCGGGGCAGAGCGGTTGCACATTGATCGATGGATGAGCGGCCTTTGCTCGCCTGCATGGCGGCAGAACCGCTCGGGTGTTGACGTGCATCAGAGCCCTTGTCTGCCCATTCGCTGGCTCAAGGTGATATTGAAACTTCATTCCATCGGCAGATTCCGGGCGGTGTTTCGTTAACGTCAGATGAACGCGCAGGTGTCGCCGAGCTAAGCTGTCTGTGGGCACGGCGCCTCCCGCCGCCGCGTCGCAAACCGATACAAGCGAGAATGATTCGCATCTACAATTGTGAATCTACTCAGACTTGGTTCGCATCCAATGAAGACATTTCCTCGCGTCAGGCCTCTGTGGCAGACGCTGGCGCTGACAGCGTTTCCCGCCGTCGCATTCGCCCAAGCGGCACCTTCGCCCGATGCAGCGGCTTCTTCACCGAACTCGCTAGGCCAGGTCAATGTGACCGGTCAGGCGGTGCGTGAAACCTCCACCAGCCCGGTGTACGGCATGGTCGCCCGCCGCAGTGCGACCGGCCTCAAGACCGACACCTCGATCCTGGAGGCGCCGCAATCGGTGTCGGTCGTGACGCGTGAACAGATCGAACTGCAAGGTGCCACCGGCGTCGACGAAGCGGTTCGCTATACCTCGGGCACGGTGGGCGGAGCTTTCGGGTTCGACTCACGCAGCGACTGGATTCTGGTGCGTGGTTTCCGC
>CAHJWV010000670.1 GCA_903643055.1 Burkholderiales bacterium
TGAACGAAGGCCGCATCGCCGGCGAGTTGCCGATCGCTGAATGCAGCGAAGCCCGCATCGGCCTGCTGATGTCGGGCTCGGCCGCCGATGGCGGGGTGCAGACAACGGCAACGGTTCACACAAAGACAAAAGCAGAGATAGAAGCAGAGATAAAAGCAGAGATAAAAGCAGAGACCGAAGGGCCGACGGCATGAATTCCTCAACCTCCTTGCCGCGCTGGGCCGATGTGCTGCTGATGCCGCTGGTCAATCTGGCGATTGCGTTGCTGGCCGCCGCTCTCGTCGTGGCGCTGGTCGGCCAGAGCCCGAGCGAGGTGATCACGGTGCTGATCCACGGTGCATTCGGCACGCCGCGCGGCCTGAGCTATACGCTGTACTACGCGACCAGCTTCATCTTCACCGGCCTGGCGGTCGCGGTGGCTTTTCATGGCGGGCTGTTCAACATCGGCGCTGAAGGGCAGGCGATTTTGGGTGGCCTGGGCACCGGCTTGGTGGGCTTGTGGCTGTCGCACAAATTGCCTGCGCCCATCTTGCTGCCCTTGATGCTGCTCGGCGGCGCGCTGTTCGGCATGGCGTGGGCGGCGGTGCCGGCTTATCTGCAGGCTTATCGCGGCAGCCACATCGTGATCACGACCATCATGTTCAACTTTCTCGCCAGCACGCTGCTCGTCTATCTGCTAGTGAACCACTTGAAGGCATCGGGCGGCATGTCGATCGAGAGCGAAGCCTTCGGCCCGGCCGCGCACCTGCCGGGCATGCACGAGGCGCTGGCCTGGTTCGGCATCGAATGGCCCTCGTCGCCGCTCAACCTCAGCCTGGTGCTGGCGCTGCTGTCGGCGCTGGGCGTGTATGCGCTGCTGTGGCGCAGCCGCGCGGGCTACCGGCTGCGCGCGGTCGGCTCCAGCGAAGGCGCTGCGGCCTATGCCGGCATCCACACGAAGCATCAGGTGATCGTGGCGATGGGCATCTCGGGCGCGCTGGCCGGCATGGTCGGCATGAACGAGATCGCGGGCGTCAACGGCAAGCTGCTGCTTGATTTCGTCGGCGGCGCCGGCTTCACCGGCATTGCGGTCGCGGTGATGGGGCGCAATCACCCGTTCGGCATCGTGCTGGCGAGCATGCTGTTTGGCGCGCTGTTCCAGGGCGGCGCCGAAGTCAGCTTTGACGTTCCGAACTTCAGCCGCGACATGGTCGTGATGCTGCAGGGCTTCATCGTGCTGTTTTCCGGCGCGATGGCTTATGTGATCGCGCCATGGGTCGGGCGCGGCCTGTCGCTGCTGCGGCGCGCGTTCCGCCGCCGCTCCGCGTCAACGGCAGCGCAGCAGCCGGGGGCCGCCCATGGATGACGCACTCGTCGGCGCGCTGCTTGCCTCGACGCTGCGGGTGGCGACACCGCTGATCCTGTGCGCGCTGGCCGGCTTGTTGACCGAGCGCGCGGGCGTGGTCGACATCGGCCTGGAAGGCAAGATGCTGTTCGCCGCTTTTGTGGCCGGCGCCAGCGGTGCGGCCTTTGGCTCCACTACCGCGGCCTTGCTGTTGGCGATGGGCGCTGGCGTGCTGCTGTCGTGGCTGCATGGCGCGGCCTGTGTCAGCCATCGCGGCGATCAGGTGGTGTCGGGCGTGGCGATCAATATCCTCGCCGCCGGGCTGACGGTGGTGCTCGGGCTGGCCTGGTTCCATCAAGGCGGGCAGACGCCGCCGGTCGGCAGCGACGTTCGCCTGCAAGCGCTGTGGCCGGGTGCCGCGGCGGCGCTGGGTGGCATTCCGTTCATCGGCCCGATCCTCGGTGACGGGCTGCTGAGCCACAACGCATTGGTCTATGTGGCGCTGCTGCTGGTGGGCGCCGTCTGGTGGCTGCTGTACCGCACGCGCTTCGGCCTGCGGCTGCGCGCGGTCGGCGAGAACCCGCACATGGTCGATGCGGCCGGCGTGTCCGTGGCGCGGCTGCGTTATGCCGCGCTCACCTTGAACGGCATGTTGTGCGGGCTGGCGGGCAGTTACCTGGTGCTGGCGCAGAACGCATCGTTCGCGCCCAACATGACGGCCGGTCGCGGCTTCATGGCGCTGGCCGCGATGATCTTCGGCAACTGGCGGCCGGTGCCGGCGCTGGGCGCCTGCCTGCTGTTCGGCTTTCTCGATGCTGCCGCGATCCGCCTGCAGGGCGTGGTGGTGCCTGGCCTCGGCGAGGTGCCGGTGCAGGCCGTGCAGGCCTTGCCGTATCTGCTCACCGTGATCCTGCTCGCCGGCTTCATCGGCAAATCGGCCGCGCCGAAAGCGCTGGGCCGGCCTTATCTCAAAGAACGTTGATTCAAAGACGTTGACCCAAAGACAGTTGAACAACGCGACCCCATGACCCTCTCTACGCAAGCCGGGCCCACCGAGGCCCAGGAAAATCAGCTGCTGAACGCTGCGCGCGAAGCGCAGGCCAAGGCCTATGCGCCGTATTCGAAGTTTCATGTGGGCGCGGCGGTGCTCGATGAGCATGGCGAGGTGCATGCCGGCTGCAACGTCGAGAACGCGGCCTATCCGCAAGGCGTGTGTGCCGAAGCCGGTGCCTTGAGCGCGATGGTGCTGGCCGGTGGCCGGCAGGTGAAGGCGGTGGCGGTGATCGGCCATGGCGACGCGCTGGTCACGCCCTGCGGCGGCTGCCGCCAGAAGCTGCGCGAGTTCGCCGCCGCGGGCACGCCGATTCTGGTGGGCGATGCCCACAGCCTGCGCGCGCGCTTCACGCTCGATCAATTGCTGCCCGAGAGCTTCGGCCCGGCGCACCTGCTGCCATGACGCTCGGCCATCCAGTTAGTCCTTCAGCGCCGGGCGCGGGGCCGGGCGTCGTCGCGAACCATGCCGCGATCCACCAGGTGCGCACCCGCGCGCCGCAGGCCGAGCCGCGCATCGGCATCGTGCTCGGCTCCGGCTGGTCGGGCCTGACCGACCATGTGCGTCACGCGGTGCGCATTCCTTACGGCGAACTCGAAGGCTTTCCGCAGGCCACCGTGCTCGGGCATCAGGGCGAGCTGTGGCTGGGCCAGATCGGCCCGCACCAGGTGGCGGTGATGAGCGGGCGCAAGCACGTCTATGAAAACGGCGATGTCGACGGCATGAAGCGCCCGCTGCAGACCTTGCGCGCGCTCGGCTGCGACGTGCTGGTGCAGACCAATGCCGCCGGCAGCCTGCGGGCCGACATGCCGCCGGGCAGCCTGATGGTGATCAGCGACCACCTGAACCTGCCGCAGCGCTCGCCGTTGATCGGCGAAGGCGGCTCCGACCGCTTCGTCAGCATGACCGATGCCTACGACCCGGCGCTGCGCGCGATGGCGCAATCGGTGGCCAGCCTGGGCGGCGTCTCGTTGCATGAAGGTGTCTATGCGTGGTTCATCGGGCCACAGTTCGAGACCCCGGCAGAGATCCGCATGGTGCAGCGCCTGGGCGCCGACGCCGCGGGCATGAGCACCGTGCCGGAGACCATTCTTGCGCGCCGCGCCGGCATGCGCGTGTTGGCCTTTTCGCTGATCACGAACATGGGCGCGGGCCTGTCTGCCGAGCCTTTGAGCCATGCGCACACGCTGTCGCAGGCCCAGGCCACCAGCGCTGTCGCCAGTGGCCTGCTCGCCGATGTGATCTCGGCGATCACGCTGTGAGCACTGCCGCCTCGCCTTCAACTTCAACCCATCGAACCTGAATCGGAACCCGCATGAACTCGCCGCTTGATCTGCACGCCGCCGCCCGCCGCGCGCTGGCCTGCCTGGACCTGACCAGCCTCAACGACGGCGACACCGAAGCCGATGTGATTCGTCTGTGCGAACGCGCACAGGGCCCGCACGGCAGCGTGGCCGCGGTCTGCGTGTGGCCGCGCTTTGCTGCGCTGGCGCGCAACCGTTTGCCCGCGAACATTCAAGTGGCGGCGGTGGCTAACTTCCCACACGGTGGCACTGACATCGCCGCGGCTGTGGCCGACACACAGGCCATCGTGCAGAGCGGCGCGCAGGAAGTGGACGTGGTGTTGCCCTACCGTGCGCTGTTGCAAGGCAATGAAGCCGCAGTCAGTGCGCTGCTGAACGCCGTGCGCGAAGCCTGCCCTGGCCTGATCTTGAAGGTGATCCTGGAAACCGGCGAGTTGAACGACCTGGGTCTGATCACTCGCGCTTCGCAACTGGCACTGTTTGCCGGTGCCGATTTCCTCAAGACCAGCACCGGCAAGACGCCGCGCAGCGCGACGCCCGAAGCGGCCATCGCCATGCTGAACGCGATTCGGGCCGATCAGGCGTCCGCGGGACGGGTCGGCTTCAAGCCTTCCGGAGGCATTCGCACGGTGGCAGAAGCGGCGGTTTATCTGTCGCTGACTGAAGAGGCTTTGGGTGAAGCGGCGCTGCAGCCAACGCGCTTTCGCATCGGCGCCAGCAGCCTGCTCAACGACATCGAAGCCCTGCTGGGCGGCCAGACCGCGCCGGTGGCCGGCAGCGGCTACTGAACAAGGGACAAAAGGCAGCGATGCTTGCGCAGGAAGTCATCCGCACCAAACGCGATGGCGCGGCCCTCGATGGCGCGCAGATCGATGCGTTCGTGCGCGGTCTTGCCGATGGCTCCTGGAGCGAGGGCCAGGCCGCCGCGATGGCGATGGCGCTCTACCTGCGCGGCATGACGGGCGCCGAGACGGTCGCGCTGACGAAGGCCATGACACAGTCAGGCACGCAGCTGGACTGGGCCGCACTTGACTTGCCCGGCCCGGTGCTCGACAAGCATTCCACCGGCGGCGTGGGCGACAAGCTCAGCCTGCTGCTGGCGCCGATCGTCGCGGCCTGCGGTGGTTTCGTGCCGATGATTTCCGGCCGCGGCCTGGGCCACACCGGCGGCACGCTCGACAAGCTCGACAGCATTCCCGGCTATCGAACCACGGTGACGCTCGATGAGCTGCGCGCGGCCGTACGCAGCGTGGGCTGTGCGATCGTCGGAGCGACCGACCAGCTCGCGCCGGCCGATCGGCGGCTCTATGCGATCCGCGATGTGACGGCCACCGTCGAATCGATTCCGCTGATTACCGCGAGCATCCTGTCGAAGAAGCTCGCGGCCGGGCTGCAGGGCCTGGTGATGGACGTGAAGCTGGGCAACGGCGCTTTTGCCGCCGAGCCGGCGATGGCGCAGGCGTTGGCGCATTCGCTGGTGACGGTGGCGCAAGGCGCGGGCCTGCCGACGCGGGCGCACATCACCGACATGAACCAGGTGCTGGGCCGCAGTTGTGGCAACGCGCTGGAAGTGCATGAAGCGCTGCGCTTTCTGCGCGGCGAGGAGCGCGAGCCGCGCCTGTTGGAACTGACGCGCACGCTGGCGGCCGACATGCTGTCGATCGGTGGCATTGAGCCGCAGCTGGGCGCCGCGCGCCAGCGTATCGATCGTGTGCTCGACAACGGCCGCGCGCTGGAGCAGTTCGCTCGCATGGTGTCGGCCCTCGGCGGCCCGGTTGATTTCATCGAGCGGGCGGATCATCATCTGCCCAAGGCGCCGGTGGAGCGTGTGGTTAGTGCACGCCGTGATGGCTTCGTCGAGCATGTCGCGACGCGTGAAATCGGCTTGCTGGTCGTGGCGCTCGGTGGGGGCCGCCGCCGGTCCGATGACCGGATCGACCACCGTGTGGGCCTCAGTGAAGTCATTGGGCTGGGCCGGGCCGTGGCGGCCGGCGATGTGCTGGCCGTCGTGCACGCCGCGGCGGAGGCTGCGGCCGATGCGGCCTGCGAACAGTTGCACGGGCTGATCCAGATCGGTGATCAG
>CAHJWV010000671.1 GCA_903643055.1 Burkholderiales bacterium
CAGCTCGCCGCTGATGACTTGCAAGACAAGCCGTTGGAGTCATTGATCGAGCGCCAGCTCGGCCATGCGGACAAGGCGCTGGGCAACCACAGCAGCCACCATGCCGCACGCCGCATCGTGACGCGCTATGACCCGAGCCTGATGAACGTGGAGTCGCGCTTCGGCATTGCCAAGATCAGCGAGGCGTTGCGCCGCAAGGGCTTCGGCACCTTGTGCTTTTATGGCCCGCCAGGCACGGGCAAGACGGCGCTGGCCGAACACATTGCCGAGCAGGTGCAGCAGCCACTGATGATTCGCCAGGCCTCGGACCTGGTCAGCAAGTACGTCGGCGAGACCGAAGGCAACATGGCGCGCATGTTCGAGGACGCCGAGAACGAGCAATCGGTTTTGCTGCTGGACGAAGCCGACAGCTTTCTGCGCAGCCGGCGCATGGCCGAGCGCAACTATGAAGTCAGCGAGGTCAACGAGATGCTGCAGGGCATGGAGCGCTTCCGAGGCATCTTCATCTGCACGACCAATCTGTTCGACGAGCTGGATGAAGCTGCCTTGCGCCGCTTCACGTTCAAGATCCGCTTCCTGCCGATGACGGCCGATCAGCGCGAGCGGATGTTCGTGGCTGAAGCCTTGAATGGCGACGCCAGCCTGCTGCATACCACCCACGGGCAGCGGCTGCGCCAGCTCGGCGCTCTGGCGCCGGGCGACTTTGCGGCGGTCAAGCGCCAGAGCGATGTGCTGGGTGAAACCTTAGCGCCTGATGAATTTCTGTCGCTTTTGGAGGCCGAGCACGGCGTCAAGCCAGAAGTCCGTTTGCAACGAGGCATCGGTTTCTTGCCTTAGCTGCCTGAGTGGTGGCTACAGGTATGCATCTGTTCACAGATGCCGCCTACTCAAGCTGCTGCCACCCAGGCCGATAAGTACCAGATGAAGAATCAACCGGGGCGGTGATGGACGAGGTTTATCTGAAATGGGGCATGCGCGCGGAGCTCTGGGCAGCTTCCGCGGCAGTCGCCACATTCGCCTCGTATGTGGCCCTGGATCTGGCGCGGGGCGTTTCGTCCCGCAATCGCTCTACCGTTGTCCGCGCCCTGTTGGCCGCCGCGCTCGCGTTTTCTGCTGGCACCTGGGCCGTCCATTTCATCTCGATGGCGGGAGATCCGCTGCCGCCCGTCCGGCTGGCTTTTGACGGCCTGATGATCGTCGGCTCGTTCGGATTGGCTTATGTCAGCTCGCTGTTGAGCGTCATCCTCAATGGCTTGCCGCGCAAGGGGGTGGCCGCTGCCGTGGCGACATCGGGCGTCATTGGCGTGGGCGTCACGGCCGTCCCCGTGGTCGGGCTGTTGTCCTTGAATTTGAATCCGGGCATCGACTGGAACCTCTGGCAGTTGGCCGCCACCTTTGTTGGCGCCAGCGCCTTGTCGGGAGGCGCATTGCACATCATGACGATGCGGCGCAGCGCAGACGAGTTGCCCAGCTTCTGGCGGCAGACCTTGGTGGCATTGCTGTTGGGCGGTGCGATCACATTGGGCAACTTTGGCGCGTTGAGGTCTGCGATGGTGCCGCTGCTGGCGCAATCCTTGTCTTCCGGGCGCATCGGAGTAGCGACCATGTCGGCCTTTGCCTCGGTGGGCGTGCCCGCATTGCTGCTCCTCTTGCTGGTGATCTCGGCGCTGGAGACGCATTTCCGCAAGATGCTCAAGCGCATGCGGGAAGAGGTCAAGCGTGTCGCGCAGACCGACCGCCTAACCAATCTGCCGAATCGCACGATGTTCGAGGAAGGCCTGGCGGTAGCCGTCAACCGCGCCGATCGTCAGCAGCAGCGCCTGGCGCTGTTGTTCGTCAATCTCGATGGGTTGAAGGCCGTCAATGAATCCTTCGGCCAGAGCAATGGCGACATGGTGTTGCGTGAAATGGCCGAGCGCCTGCGCACGATGGTCAGCCCGCGTGATGTCGTGGCGCGCGCGGGCGGCGATGAATTCCTGCTGATGCTGGAAGGTAACCCGAGCGCGCAAGAAGCGGCCCACTTGGCCGACCAGGTGTTGCATCGGCTGAACGAGCGTTGCCTCATCGAGAGCCATGAAATTTCAGTGTCTTGCTCGGTGGGCGTGGTGATCTACCCCGAGCATGGCGACGGCTCGAAACTGATCGCGCATGCAGCAGCTGCCATGCGCCACGCAAAGCGCACTGGTGGGGCAACCCAAAGCTTCTTTGAGGAGCGTATGGTCGCCGGTGCGCGCGAACAGGTCGAGCTGCTGCAGGACTTGCGGCTCGCAATCGAGCACAACCAGCTGGAGCTGTATTACCAACCGAAGATTCATGCGCCGAGCGGCCAGATCACCGGTGCCGAAGCCTTGATGCGCTGGAAGCATCCCCAGCGCGGCATGGTCGGTCCGAACGTGTTCATTCCGCTGGCCGAGCGCTTCGGCCTGATCAACGCGTTGGGCAACTGGCTGATCGAAGACGTGTGCCGGCAGATCGGCGCTTGGCGCGCCGAAGGCCTGCGCATGCGGGTGGCCATCAATCTGTCGGTCCACCAGTTGCGTCAAGACGATTTGGTGGAGCGCATCAGCCAGGCACTGCAGCGCAACCGCATCGACCCCACGCTGTTGACCTGTGAAATCACCGAATCTTCCGCGATGGACGACACCCGCATCACGCTGCAGGTGATCGAGCGCCTGTCGAACATGGGCGTGCATCTGTCGATCGACGATTTCGGCACCGGCTATTCCAGCCTCAGCTACCTGCGCCAATTGGCCGCCGAAGAGCTGAAGATCGATCGCAGCTTCGTGCTTGATCTGGAAACC
>CAHJWV010000672.1 GCA_903643055.1 Burkholderiales bacterium
TCAACCCAGGTGTTTCTGCCCAGATTACAGGTGCCAGCGCACTCGCGCTAGGCCCGGAGCCAATGATTGGCCCGCAACGAGTCCTCCTTCGGCTTGAAGACCAACGTCTTGCTTTGGCCAGCGATGGATTAGGGCCCTTCGTTGTTGTCGATAGCAATGACCCAGAGGCAAAGCCATGAGACGAAGCCAACGAGGCTTCACATTGGTCGAAGTGCTTGTCGCCATGACTATTGTGGCGGTGACGCTGGGCGCCGGTATCCGCGCAGCAGGTTCGCTGACTGACAACGCGCAGCGTATCGTCGAGGTCACCTCAGCTCAGTGGTGCGCAGAAAATCAGCTGACCGAATTGCAACTCATTCATTGGTTTCAGGTGCCTACCGAGTTCGAATTCGTCTGCGAACAATTCGGTGTCAGCTACAAGGGCAAACTGACATCCCGAAAAACACCCAACCCCAATTTTCTGCGTGCTGACGCCCAAATCTTCAATGAAGAAAGTCGGCCAATCTTGACCCTGTCCACCGTGCTGGGTCGCTGAGCCATGAAGACGAGAGTTCAACGCGATGGCGGATTCACTCTGGTTGAAGTGCTGGTCGCCATGATGATCATGTCGATCCTTGCCATGATGGCTTGGCAAGGGGTCGACAGCATTGTGCAAGCCCGTAATATCAGCCAAAGCAAGCTGGAAAAGCTGCTGCGTGTAAACACCGTTATTGCGCAGTTCGAGGCTGACCTCAACGCATCCCAAGACAGCGGCAGCCTTCCTCAACAGCTACCCACGTTTGATGGGCTGGCAATGCGAATGACTCGACGTACGCCAACCGGCCTTCAACTGGTCGTTTGGTCGTTGCGATCTGGCATCTGGACTCGTTGGGCGGGCACCCCTGTGACAACGGCCAAGGCGATGGAGCAAAGTTGGAGTACCGCGTCCCAACTCATGGGCAATGAACCAGCACAGATTCGCACTCTGACTGGTATCAGCGAGTGGCAATGCTACTTTTATCGTGGAGCGGCATGGAGCAACTGCCAGTCAAGTGGCGGCGCAGGTGACGGCAAAGAATCGAATGGGGTATCGCCTCCGCCAGCCGCACCTACGCCTGACGGCACATCCCCGCCTCAATCTCAAACAGCTCCCAACGAACCCATCAAAGGTGTTCGCATCGTGCTGACCTTTGGCGAAGGTAGCGACTTCGCTGGAACGATCACTCGAGAGATCGGATTGGGGCCATGACCCTAGTTCGCAAATTTCACTTGCGTCCTGGGCAGCGTGGTGCTGCCCTATTGCTGGCAATGATCATTCTCACCCTCGTAGCAACGCTGACGGTATCGATGGTTTGGCAGCAATGGCGCTCCATTCAAATCGAAACCGCCGAACGGTCACGGGCTCAGTCTTCCTGGATACTTTCAGGCGCGCTCGATTGGGCCAACCTCATCTTGAAGGAAGATGCTCGCACAGGCGGACCCGATCACTTGGGAGAGCCCTGGGCTGTGCCTCTGGCTGAAGCAAGACTCTCAACCTTTCTTGCTGCCGACAAAGAAAACAACAGCGACGAAGGCGCGCCGGAGGCGTTTTTGTCCGGCAGCATCAGTGATGCGCAGGCACGCTTCAACGTGTTCAATTTACTGGACGCCAACGGACTGGTCTCAAAAGAAGATTTGGCCATACTGAGACGCCTTTGCGAAAACGTCGACGTCATCCCTGCGCTGGCAGACACCATCGGCAATGGCTTGCGTGATGCTTATGGTCAAGCCGCAGCTTCAGGCTCATCGGCGCCTGCTCCAACCAATCCTCCGCTAATGCCCAGACGCATCGATCAACTGACATGGCTGGGTGTAGATGCGGCATCACTTCATCGATTAGAGCCATACATTGTTTTGCTACCGGAACGCACGACGATCAACATCAATACGGCATCGCGTGAAGTCATCGCCGCAGCCATTCCAGGAATGAATGTCGGTGACGCCGCTCGCTTGATTCAGTTAAGGGCGCGAACTCCTTTTCGAAAGCAATCTGACATTCAAGCTCAGATGCCGGTCATGCCGGATGGTGCGTTGAAGGGTGTAGACGTGATGTCAAGTTTCTTCGAAGTACGCGGACGCCTTCGCTTAAGTGACCGTGTACTTGAACAAAGATCGCTTGTGAAACGCAGTCGTATGCAGGTTACTGTCTTGTCCCGAGAACGCGTCAGTTCACAAGATACCGGGAGCTGACATTGCATGCAAAGAGTTGCAACAAACACTGCAAGAAAACGCCGTAAGTCTTTGATTCGGGAAGGTTTGTAGGTCACCCGACCTAGAATTCCGTTACTCTCACCCCCCCTATGAGCACGCTTGTCGTTCAAATTCCGCAGCGCCACCGTCTGGGCGTACGCGACACCGGAAATGCCGATCCCGTTGGCAATCCTGGCGCCGAGTACAACTATGCGTTGAGTCCTGACGGCTTCGCACTGCAAACATACGGTACATGTGCCGTCGCCTTGCTTCCGAAAGCCGCAACTGCGGTCGCGGTACTGGCCGACGCAGATGTCAGTTGGCACCGAATAACGCTTCCCAAGGCGCCTGCGGCGCGCTTGCACTCTGCATTGGCTGGGGTGATGGAGGAAGCCTTATTGGAAGATACCGGCAACCTTCACATTGCAGTAGCGCCAGGTGGTACCGCTGGGGAATTGACTTGGGTCGCCGTCGTGGACAGGGCCTGGCTAACAGCCGAACTCACCGCATTGGAAAAGGCCCATGTTTTTATCGATCGGGTCGTTCCGTTGTCATGGCCCGATGAACCTCCGTCAGGCCACTTTGCTGAATTGAGCGAAGGCGCTCAGGGAGCAACCTTGTGCTGGGCACACATAGATGGTGTCGTGCAGATTGCTTTGCAAGGCTCCCTCGCACGTTCGCTGCTTCCAAACCCGCTGCCTGAAGGTGCTCGATGGAGCGCGACGCCCGCTACTGCGTCGGCTGCTGAACGATGGCTTAACACGCCCATTACGGTGATGGACTGGCCTCAGCGCTCTGTGCAGGCAGCTCGTTCGCTTTGGAATCTTCGTCAATTCACACTTGCACGCAAAAGCCGAGGGACCCGTGCGCTGCGCGATGTTTGGCGTCAGTTTTTGAAGCCTGCGTGGAGGCCTTTGCGCCTCGGCGTTGGTGCATTGATCGTCGTTCAGATTCTTGGCTTGAATCTCTGGGCAGTAAGGCAGCGCAGCGAAATCGTTTCAAAACAGCGCGCAATGGAAAGCGTGCTGCGTACGGCGCATCCGAACATTGGCGGCGTGCTTGATGCAACTCAGCAAATGCAGCGCGAAACCGACACGCTTCGTTCGGCAGCTGGCAAGCCTGGCGACGTCGACCTCGAACCGATGCTATTTGCCGCTGCATCGGCTTGGCCACCTGACCGCCCTCCCGTAGACAAGCTGCGCTTTGAAATCGGCAAGCTGTCTTTGACGGCGACGGGCTGGAATCCTCAACAAATAGAACAATTTCGTGTGCAGTTGCGCCCGAGCGGTTGGCAAGTCGATGCCACTGGAGAACTCGTGATCTTGAGTAAATTGCCAGCAGGTGGAGGCCGCACTCCGTGAAGATCAAAGGGCTCCATCTGCCGCCGCCTATTGCGGCGTTCGTTACCAAAACTTCGCAACGCTGGGAAGCTCTCCCGCCTCGGGAACGTCTAGGGCTTGGCTTGGCCGGATGGATTATTGGCGCCGGTTTGATCTGGGTTGCTGGTGTGCAGCCAGCCTTGATCACCTTGCGCGAAGCACCCACAAAAATTGATGCGCTTGATGTTCAGTTGCAAGCCATGCAACGCATGGCCGCTGAGGTACGTGAATTGCGCACCATCTCACCAGTGTCCTCTGCGCAAGCAGCGCAAGCATTGAAATCTGCGACCGACCGCTTGGGCGAAAAGGCAAAGCTCTCATTGCTTGGTGACAGAGCTGTGCTGACGTTAAACGGGGTTACCCCAGAACCCATTCGAGCATGGCTCAATGAAGCTCGCATTGGTGCGCGTGCACGGCCGGTTGAAGCTCAGCTTGCTCGGGCAGCAGAAGGTTATTCCGGCACGCTTACCGTTACTTTTGCCGGGGGGCAGTGATGGTGACATCCGCTCGGAAACCCCTTCGCCGCGGCCTGCGCCGGCGCTTTGCCTCAAGCGCCGTATCTACTCAATGGCAAGAATCTTCTTTTGCCGAAATCGCCTGGGAGAAATCTCGCAGCGCAGCCGCACGCTGGGCAATCGTCGGTGTCGTGATCGGCTTGATGATTGGCATCACGGCCTTTGCACCCGCCGTCTGGCTTGCCAGCGCCGTCGCATCGGCGACCCAGCAACACATCCTTCTTGCAGATGCCCGTGGAACAGTCTGGAACGGCAGCGCCGTTGCAGTACTGACAGGCGGTCTAGGAGCACGTGATGCAAGCGCATTGCCGGGCCGCCTTGAATGGTCTCTTAGTTTTAAAGGTCTGGGTTTTGAATTGCGTGCACAACATGAGTGCTGCCTCAACGGCACTGTTTCGTTGCATGTCCAACCAGGTATTTCACGAACCACCTTCGCACTCGCCCCCAAGCCGGACTGGATTGGCCAGTGGCCCGCTTCTTTCTTGGGTGGGCTAGGCACACCATGGAATACCTTTCAGCTGGGTGGATCGCTGCGCCTTTTGTCTTCCGGCATATCGGTCGAAACGTTCAAAGGCAAAGTGAGCCTGCTGGGTAGCGCTGAGTTGGAATTGTTGAGAACCTCATCGCGCTTGTCCCCGCTTGAAACCTTGGGCAGCTATCGGCTAAAGGCTTCCAGCGAACCCTCCATTGCCAATGGACAACCACAAATCACCTTAAGCACACTTGAAGGCGCTCTTCAGTTGTCAGGCTCCGGCACCTTGACTCCTAAGGGCATACGACTTCAAGGTGAAGCACGAGCGACAAGCGAAGCTGATGAAGCCAAGCTGGCGAACTTGCTCGGTCTCATCGGATTGCGCCGCGGCGCTACGACCGTCATTTCGATCGGATAAAAATTATGAAACAGCGCCCTTCTCTTTACCGGCCTCGGCGCCCACTCGCTGCGGCAATGGCTGCCGCGATGCTGTTCACTCCCCTTGCGCCAGCTCCTTCGGTTTATGCCCAGCAACCTCAGCAACCCAATGCCTCGCGCTTCAAGGGTGAGCCGATCACGTTGAATTTCGTTAACGCCGACATCGAAGGCGTCTCACGCGCGATGGGCGCGATCTTGAAGCAGCAGTTTGTTGTAGACCCTCGGGTGAAAGGCAACATTACGCTGTTCAGCGAAGAACCGTTGTCACCGCGAGAGGCTTACCTCAACTTTTTGGCAGCCTTGCGTGGTCTTGGCTTCACTGTTGTGGAAGTAGGCGGTCTGTTCAAGATCGTGCCGGAAGCCGACGCCAAGCTGCAGTCAGGGACGGTATCCGTCGGAACTGTCTCGCGTCAAGGAGATCAAGTTCTCACTCAGATTTTCAAGCTAAGCCACGAAAACGCCAACAACATGGTTCCGGTGCTGCGCCCGCTGATCAGCCCGAACAACACCATCAACGCGAATCCCGGCAACAACACGCTTATCATTACTGACTATGCGGATAACTTGGTGCGCATTGGGAAGATTATTGCGGCTATGGATACACCCAGTGCAGGTGATGTCGAGATCATTCCGCTGAAATATGCCGTAGCGACCGATCTGGCCCAGGTTGTACAGCGCTTGAGTGAAGGTGGAAATGCGTTTGGTGGACAAGGCAGTGGCGGGGGGGGCAACTCATCCGTGCTCGTTGATTCACGGAGC
>CAHJWV010000673.1 GCA_903643055.1 Burkholderiales bacterium
CTTTATTGAATTCGTCTCGATCAAATCGGTGCCAATGTTTGATTTGGCAACTCCAACCATTCTCTGCACTGGCTCTATGTCAGCTTGGTGCGATTGCGAACTTTGTTGCGCCATCAGCGTTTCATCTGGCCGATTGCTCAAGTTTGGTTTGCTGGCGTGCGGCTCCAAGCCCAGCCCCTGCACAGCGGCCCTCGCGCCCATCACATCCGCTTCCGATTCCAACCCCACCTCGTCATTCACCCCCACCCCCGCCATCTGCACCGTCTCCCGCACCCGCCCTTGCCGCTGCTGCACCACATGCCAAGCCTCATGCGACAGGTGCTGCTCCTGCCCCGGCCCGAGGTGAATGTCATTGCCTTGCGCATAGGCCAGCGCGTTGAGCTGGGCAGGTTGGCTGGAGTTGCGGTGCACGCGCACGTCGGACAGGTCCATGCCCGACAGCGCTTCGATGCCGGTGCGAAGTTGGGTGGGCAGGCCGCCGCGAGGCTCGTCGGCTTGGGCTTGCAGCGGGCCATTCACTTCTTCCGGTGCGTTGGCCTGCCGCTGAAGAGGAGAGTTAGCAAAGCGGCCTTGCAGCGGCAGCTCTTCCTCTTCGTCGCCTTCCATGCGCTGCACGGGATCGCGCTTGGCTTGCAGCAGTGGCTCTTCTTCTTCATCTGCCGCCGCGCGCTGCGCGGGCTCGGCGCGGCCGAGCCGATCGATCGCTTGCCGTTGCGCCGTGAGGCGCGGACCGTTGGCGTAGGCCTGGTCCTCCTTTGCGCGCCGTTGCAAAGCATTTGCGGCATCGGCGTTCGCGGCCGGCTGGCGCGAGGCGGCATCGCCTTTGGGTTGACGGGAAAAGTCTTTCATCTCCAGCACTCCTGTAGAGGCGACCGAGGGCTCGGCCGTTGCCTGGACGCTAGAGCGCGCGGCGCGCAAAGGGCATCGGTGATTCGCTGATGCGGTGCTCCGCAAAACACCGAAGTCGCTTGGCTGATGGGGAACGCCTCGTGCTCGACCTGCGCTGCGCACGCCCAAAACAGAAGGCAGACATGCGATCTCCATATCTGACCGATGCACAGCGCGCAGGGCACTTCCTGGCGCTTACCCCCACGCAGACGACTTCGAACGAGCAATCAACCGTCGACCCACCCAAGGATCAGCGATGGACCGAACGGTCGGCGCGATCGGCATCGATCGCTGACGCAAGGCCGCTGCCGGAGCCTTGCTTCACCCCCTGCGCATCCCACCGCGACATGCTGGCAAGGCTCGCCTCGAACGGCTGCGGGCCGATGCTTTCCTTGCCCGCAAACGGCCGGTCCATCGCGGCGACGAAGAAGAACACCAGCCCCATCGACAGCGACAGGCCACCGATTGCAACCCGGTTGAAGGCGCTGCGGGGCAGCACGAAGGTCGGGAGCAGCGACATGATGGTGCCGGCGATCACGACAACCCATAACGTGCCAGGTACGCGGCCCTGGCTGGCGTCGAGGCGGTGGCGCCGGAACTTGATCAACTCGTTGGCGCGGGCCCAGATTTCCGGCATCAAGGCCATCTCGCGCGGAGTGACCGGCTCGATGGCACCCACTGCACGGAAGATGCGATCGAACTGCAGGCGCGTGGTGTCGCTCGCCTGCTCGGTGCGCATCGTCGGCCACTCGTCGGCAACGATCGACTGCGTATAGGCCCTCAGCTGCACGCGGGCACGCAGTGACGTTGGCGTATTGAACACGGCCAGGTCGCGGCTCAGCTCGCTGACCGTGGTGGCCTCGCCGCTGACGGCCTTGTCGGCCGTGCCGAAGGCGTCCCAAACGGAGATCGCAGAGAAAGCCAGCAGCAAGGAATTGATGGTCGCGATGACGGCCAATAGCGCGAGCGCGAGGTTCCTGTCGTGCTCATCAATATGCAGCCGCAGCATGCGATGAACCAACTCATGGCCGGCGACGCCGAAGGCGGCCCAGGTGAGAACAATCAGGGCGCCAAACAGCCAATTCGGCAGGTCATAGAGCCAGGTGGGCATGGTGATTCCTTTCGTGCGTTGAAAAGAAGGCCCGCCTGTGCCGCGTGGATCGATGCATTCAATCGTCAGCGATAGCGGGCCCTGGGGTGCACGAAGGATCGGTTAACAGCAGCCTGTGGCCAATCGAGCGTTGGCGGGATTTGCGCTTCGTTTTTTCTGATTTCTGTAGATGAAAAGAAACTGTTGGAAGACTATGGCGCGACGCATGTGAATCAATGCTTGTATGGAATAAAACTAAATTTATTTAATTTCTGCCGCGTGCCTAATTGTGGCTAAAAATAAAGTGGCGCATACTATCTTATGATGGCTTGCATGTGACTTATAAATAATTATCTTGTGCGTGTTTTTAATTTTCGCCAATTTGCTTTTCATCGCTGCTGTTGGTGTTGGTGATGCGCAAAATTAACGTGTTGGATCAGGTTTTATTTCAGGGTCACCAGTGGTGTAAAGGGCAAAGCCATCGTCCGTTGGGCGGGAAAATGCGAGTATAAGTGAGCGTCTATAAGGGTAAGTAACATCAATAGTTAATGTGCCATCTGAGGAAGCGATAATTTTGCCACTTTCGTCGTCTATTGATCCAATTTTTGTTTTAACAATCGCGGCAAAAAGCTTGGACTGAGTGTCTAACGTTGCGCCAGGAAAAATGACGATCGCATCCGCATAAGCCAACTGTATGAGAATTAATTTTTTTTCTACTGAGCCGAAAAATAAACGATCTACAGAAACCTCGACGTAGTTTTCAGGGAATTGATTGGGCACCTTTGTTGCATATCGACATTTCAAATATCTGGAGTTGCTGTCAGGCAGCAATGGAAAAACGTAATAAGTAATGCTAGGAACAGCTACGGGGTCGTCTTTTGGTTCGATCAGATGATTTTTTGACATGAATTCGATTGGGTTTGAATATTGAAAAACAATATTGAGGCGAATATCCGCCGTCTGTAAGGCGCGCTCGATAGGCACCATTTGCTTCGCCGTAGCCCGCACATTGCCGAGCTAGCAGCCATGCCTCGAATACCAGCCCCCCGTAACCTGCTCGTACAAGGGGATGAAGTATTTCTACATTACGTTTGCATTCATCGGTTAGTGCTTGCTGTGTATCGATGTGGGTTAATGCTTCCATGGACAGCAAAAGAAAGGTTGCTTCCAGCTCCCGCATAAACCCGTCATGGGGCCGACGTGCCAGTAGCTCTCGCAGAGCTGGGAGAGATTGTTGAAAAATGGCTTTAACCCGCCACCAATCATTGGAACGTGCGGCTACCTCTCCTTCTGCCGCCCAGGTTTGCAACTCTGCCTCTTGCCAAATGACATCCTGGCGCAAAGGGGCGCTAACCTCTTGAATCAATCTTTTTCGTAAAGCAAGCACCTCGGCTTCGGTGGTCATGCCTATGTACACCCCAAATAACACCGTGCCACTTTCGGCATGTAATGCTTCCAGCAACCAACGCCGGTTGTGAGTGTCGTTAGCCACGGCAGCGCGATATCGATTCGTCGCTAACTTCATCTCGCTCAAGGCGTCAACATTGCGCCCCATTGCCTGCATTGCCTCAGCTCTGCGCATATGAATGATCGCAAGGTCGTGAATACGGCTCTTTTGTTCAGCGTAGCGGCGCTGCAGTTCGCTGTGGGCCTCATGCGCCAAGTTGTACGACGTTAGTGCGTCTTCTAGCTCGCCACGAACATAGGCTAATTGCCCCAGCCAAGTGCGAGTTGTGGCCACTGCCTCTATCCGTTCTGGGTCATCAGGACTCTGGACCAAAGCGTCAAGCTTCATGCGCAGCGAATCTTCGTACCAGCGCGTGGCCTCGGCCCAGGCCCCTCGGCGCATAGCGATGGCGCCGAGGCTGCCGACTGCATAGGCCAACTCCGAAGTGGCTTGCGGGTCGCCCGGCATCGCGGCCAACCAATGCTCGCTGACTGCGCGATAACGATTCATCTGACGGGAGGCTTCATCGAAGTCGCCGGCATCGAAGGCGATCTGGCCGAGCCAGAACGCGGTGGTGCCGCGGGCTTTGTCCAGGCTCGGGAGCGGCAGGGCAGTTGACGGCTGGCCGAGTGCTTCGAGCAGGGTGTCGGCCTGGTGCAAGGCGTTGAGGGCGAGAGCTATCTTGTTCTTGCCGCGGCTGCTGTTGACCTCGCCGATCACGGTCAGCGCCTTCGCGCGTTGCAAAGCGTCTTCCGGCGATTCCGGGCCTTCGGTGGCCTTGCCCAGCAGCGTGACCCCTTGCTGGCCCACGCTCTCCAGCAGATCGAGCTTGCCGATCGGCCTCAGTTGATCGGCCAGATCGCCGAGCATGAACGAGCTCAGGCGCTGGCTTTGCTGTTCGCGTTCGGTGGCCACGCGCACCAGTTGCGCGTTGCGGGCGGCCACGGCGACGGCGGCCAGGGCCAGCACGCCGGTCGCGATCGACGCGGCCCAACGCCATTGCGTCTGGCGGCGCAACCGGGTCAGCGAGCGGCTGACACAGTCACGGTCGGCATCGGCAAACAGCGCCGGTGCTTCACTCAGGGCGCCGGCGGCGCGCCACAGCAGCGCGCCGCGCGGTAGCAACAGGGAGGCCGCGCGGCCGCCTTCGCGCCAGCGGCGCACCCAGGGCGAAAGTTCGTCGCG
>CAHJWV010000674.1 GCA_903643055.1 Burkholderiales bacterium
AGTCGGGCAAATCGATCTACGACGGCTGGATCAGCGACTCCGACCTGATCGGCACGCACTACCGCTACGGCAAGATCTTGAACCTGACCGACTACATGAGCGGCGCCGGCAAGGAGTTCACCAACCCCGGTCTCGACCTGAAAGATTTCATCGGCACCAGCTTCACGACCGCGCCCGACAAGAAGCTGTACCAGCTGCCCGATCAGCAGTTCGCCAACCTGTATTGGTTCCGCGCCGACCTGTTCGCACGCGACGACCTGAAGGCGAAGTTCAAGGCCAAGTACGGCTACGACCTGGGCGTGCCGCTGAACTGGTCGGCCTATGAAGACATCGCGGAGTTCTTCAGCGTGGATGTCAAAACCATCGACGGCAAGCCGATCTACGGCCACATGGACTACGGCAAAAAAGACCCGTCGCTCGGCTGGCGCTTCACCGACGCGTGGCTGTCGATGGCCGGCGCGGCCGACATCGGCATCCCGAACGGCAAGCCGGTCGACGAATGGGGCATCCGTGCGTCGGAAGACGGCTGCACGCCGCAAGGCGCTTCGGTCTCGCGCGGCGGCGCCACCAACTCGCCGGCGGCCGTTTATGCGCTGACCAAGTACGTCGAGTGGATGAAGAAGTACGCGCCAAAAGAAGCCACCGGCATGACCTTCGGCGAATCGGGCCCGGTGCCGGCGCAAGGCCAGATCGCGCAGCAGATCTTCTGGTACACCGCGTTCACCGCCGACATGACCAAGCCCGGCCTGCCGGTGGTCAATGCCGATGGCTCGCCGAAATGGCGCATGGCCCCCGGCCCGAACGGCCCGTACTGGAAGCAGGGCATGCAGAACGGCTACCAGGACGTGGGCTCCTGGACCTTCTTCGAAGGACATGACGCCAACAAGGTGGCCGCGGCCTGGCTGTATGCGCAGTTCGTGACCGCGAAGACGACCTCGCTGAAGAAGTCGATCACCGGGCTGACCTTTGTTCGCGACAGCGACATCCGCAGCGATTACTTCACCAAGAACGCCAACAAGTATGGCGGCCTGATCGAGTTCTACCGCAGCCCGGCGCGTGTGGCCTGGACGCCCACCGGCACCAACGTGCCCGACTACCCGAAGCTCGCACAGCTGTGGTGGAAGAACGTGGCGGTGGCCGTGACGGGCGAGAAGACGCCGCAGCAGGCGATGGACAACCTGGCCGAGGAGATGGACCAGGTGATGGCGCGGCTGGAGCGCGCCGGCATGGCCCGCTGCGCGCCGAAACTGAACCCGAAGGGCGACCCGGCCAAGTACCTCAGCGACAAGGGCGCGCCATGGAAGAAGCTGGCCAACGAGAAGCCGAAGGGCGAGACCATCGCCTATGACACGCTGCTCAATGCGTGGAAGGCCGGCAAGGTGCGCTGAAGCGGGTCAGCGGCCCGGCCCCATCGGCCCACGTGCCTTCGGCAGCGGGGCCGCCTCACGCGGCCGCTGAATCGAATTCGAAAAGGCGGTAACCATCGCGCAACGGGCGCAGCAGCGTGTTCAGCAGCCAGCGGGGCAGGCGCACCCCACCTTGCGCCACCGCGTGGCCGACGATCGATTCAGCGCTGTGCAATCGATAGCCCAGCGCGCTGACAAAAGCACCAGGGTCGTCTGGCGCAGGCGTGGGCTCGCCGCCGAGTTCGCGGATCACCTTGAACAAGGGCTGGCTGAATCGCCGCGCAAAGGTCGCATCCATCAGGTCGCAGACCAGGCTGTGCCCCGGCAGCACCCGGTGCAGCGCCTGGGTCGTCTCGCGCCATTGCGCAGGCGTCAGGTACATGCTGACGCCTTCCATCACTACCGTGACCGAGGGCGTGCCGGCCCAGGGCGCGAGCCGCGCAGCGACAGTGTCGTGCGCGAAGTCGATCGCGACACGCTGCAGCGGGTTCGGCGCCTGCGCCTGTGGCAGCTGTGCCTCTTTGCGCTCGATGATCGACGGCTGGTCGAACTCGATCCAGTGCCCGCCCGACAGGCGGAAGGCCCGCGTGTCGAAGCCGGCGCCGAGCAGCAGCACGGTCAGGTCGGGTGCCAAGCGAAGGCGCTTGCGCAGCAGGCCATCGATCAGATGATGGCGGGCGGCGTTCGACGCGTTGGGCCCTTTGAAGCCGGCAAAGCGCGCGTAGATGGCCTGCGCATCGGCATCCATGAAACGCTCGGCGAGGTGGTCTCCACACACCGGGGTGATGCTGCGGGCGTCGGCCGCGCGGGCACCGCAACAGTAATAGGCGGTCTGGGCGATCGGGTCCATGGGAAGTCGGGAAGGGGAATGCACCGCGCAGTAGGCGCGATGGCCCCCCGGGTGTCAAGACAAGGGAAGGCGCGTGGACATGCAGGCCGCGCATGTTGGGTGGCGGGTGGCATGGAGCAGGCGGTAGCTGAATGGGTCGAGCTGGAACGATTGCGGCTCGATCGCCGGCTTGACGGGACCTCGGCATTCGCCCCGTTCGCTTGCCCAAAGCGCCGGTCAGCGAACCTAGAATCGCAGACCGCTGCGCACGCCTGGGGCCTGTGCGCATGCTTCAATCGGCCCCCACCCCGCCAGCGGCAGGGAATGTCCAGCAACTCAAAGGAATCTCAGACATGGGCGCGCAATGGAAAGCAAAGCACAAGGATCTGGCCGCCAATGCGAAGGGCCGCTTATTCGGGAAGCTGTCGAAAGACATCATGATTGCGGCCCGCCACGGCGCCGACCCGGCCGCCAACTCGCGGCTGCGCCTCGTCGTCGAGCAGGCCCGCAAGGTCTCGATGCCGAAAGACACGCTGGACCGCGCGATCAAGAAGGGCGCCGGCCTGACCGGTGAAACCGTGCACTTCGAGAACGCGCTGTACGAAGGCTTTGCGCCGCACCGGGTGCCGGTGATGGTGGAGTGCCTGACCGACAACGTGAACCGCGCCGCCTCCGAGATGCGCGTGCTGTTCCGCAAGGGGCAACTCGGCACCTCCGGCTCGGTGTCCTGGGATTTCGACCACCTCGGCATGATCGAAGCCGAGCCGGCCGCGCCCGGCGCCGACCCCGAAGTGGCGGCCATCGAAGCCGGCGCACAAGATTTCGAGCCGGCCGATGAAGACGGCGTGACGATGTTTCTGACGGCTGCGGCCGACCTCGACCTCGTTAGCCGTGCCTTGCCTGCGCAGGGCTTCACGGTGCTGTCAGCCAAGCTGGGCTACAAGGCCAAGAACCCGATCGACCCGGCCAGCCTGGGCGCCGAGCAACTGGAAGAAGTGGAAAGCTTCCTGGCTGCGCTGGACGCGAACGACGACGTGCAAAACGTGTTCGCCGGTTTGCACGGTTGAGGCCCAGGCACCCGACGCTGAAGATTGAGCACACGGCACGGGCGTGAGTCGCTGCGTTCAAAAAGCGGGCCTGTCAACCGGAAACACCGGCGACGGTCACGCTTGCGATGGCCCTCGTTGCCGCGGCCGGTGCTACAGCGGGAAGGCGAGGCGCGCACGAGGTGGAAAAGCGCACCCGATTCCGTCAACGCCCGAGGGTTCGGGTCGATCGTGCAACCTGTCTCCGTGAGGCGTTCATGCGGCTTTCGCCTCGTTTCGGCAAAGGTCCCAACCCGGCCGGCCGCTTCATTGCGCGCCTGATCTTCAGCGTCTTCGTTCTGAACCTGATCGTCGGCGTGATCGTCGCGCTCAGCCTGATCCAAAGCCGCAGCCGGCATGAGGAACGTGCGGCCACCGCCTCCAGGAACATCGCGTCGGGGCTCGAGCGCGAGATCTCCTCGACCTTCGAGAAGATCGACCCGGTGCTGCTGTCGGTGGCCGATGCGGTCGTGCGCACGCGGGCAGTGCTCAATGCAGATTCCGACGCGCTCGATCGCTTCATCAAACGCCAGAGTTTCCGGTCGGTATCAGCCTGAGCCCGATCGACACCGAGCAGGGCAGCATCGTGATCGCCGCCGATCCGCGACATGAGCGAGCGCCGCGCCAACGAGGCCCAGATCGCCTTCCTCGCCCACCACGATGCGTGGACCGGCCTGCCGAACCGGCTGGTCGTTCAATCGCGCTTCGAGCAGGCGGCGGCGCAGGCCGACCGCACCGGCGGCAAGGTCGCGCTGCTGTTTCTCGACCTCGACAACTTCAAGGCGATCAACGATTCGCTCGGCCATTCGACCGGCGACACGATGCTGAAAGCCGTGGCACAGCGTCTGCGCGAATGCACGCGCGAGACCGATGCCGTCAGCCGCCAGGGCGGCGATGAATTCCTGGTCGTCTTCACCGGCCTCACTGGCCTCACTGGTGGAGAGGCCGCTGGCTCGATGGTGGAGAAGCTGATGCAGCGCTTCGAGCGGCCCTGCCTGGCCGATGGCCTGGAGATCGCCACTCCGTTCTCGCTCGGCATCTCGCTGTACCCAGACGATGGCCGCGACTTCGGCACCTTGCTGAAGAACGCCGACATCGCGATGTATCAGGCCCAAGGCGCGGGCCGCAATACCTACCGCCTCTTCAGTGAGCAGATGAACACCGAGGCCGCCGAGCAAGTGCACATGCGCAACGAGCTGCGGCCGGCGCTGGAACGCAGCGAGTTCGTGCTGCACTACCAGCCGCAGATCGAGCTGAGCAGCGGCCTGGTGGTGGGCGTCGAAGCGCTGATCCGCTGGACCATCCGAAGCAGGGCATGGTGCACTCCGGCCGCTTCATACCGGTCGCTGAAGAAAGCGGGCTGATCGTGCCGATCGGCGACTGGGTGCTCAACGAGGCCTGCCGCCAGGCCGTGGCATGGCGCGAGGCCGGCCTGCCGGAGCTGTCGATCGCGGTGAACCTGTCGGCCGTGCAGTTCGCGCGCGGCAACGTCGAGCTGATGGTGTGCAACGCGCTGCAAACCTCGGGGCTCGCGCCATCCAACCTCGAATTGGAGCTGACCGAATCGATCCTGATCGACAAGGTCGACAGCGTGCTGACCACCGTCACCCAACTGAAGCGACTGGGGGTCAAGCTGTCGATCGACGATTTCGGCACCGGCTATTCCAGCCTGTCCTATCTCAAACGCTTTGCGTTCGACAAGCTGAAGATCGACCAGTCCTTCATCCGCGACCTGACCACTGACACAGAAAATGCCGCCATCGTGCGCGCGATCGTGCAGATGGCGCGCGGCCTGGGCCTGAAGACGATCGCCGAAGGCGTGGAAACCGAATCGACGCTGGCCGGGTTGCTTCAGTTCCAGTGCGATGCGGCGCAGGGTTATCTTTTCGCGCGCCCGATGGCCGCTGGCCCGTGTGCCGAATACCTCGTCGCCGCAGCCAGGCGCACACCGCGTGGCGCCTGGTCGTCGACCTATGCGCCGCTGTCCTCCGATGGCGTTCGCCTACAGCAGGTCGTGGAGCTGCTGGCGCAACCGGCGGCCTGAAGAACGCGGCCGGATCAACCCCGAGCGCTCACGCCGGCATTCACCGGCTCACCATTTGCAGCCTTTGCCTTTGACGGCATCTACCGCCAGCGGCACGACCGCCAGCAGCCCGGCGTCGGCGTAGGCCTTGCTGCAATCGTCGCGGCCCGCGTTCTTGATGCCTTCGGCCAGGGCCGAATTGCGCTCTGGCGGCGGCGCGATCAGCGATAACGCCCCTGCGGAGCGGCGGCCACCGCCCAGATCGCGGCCTCGCCCACTGGGCACACTGAGGTTGAGCGGCGCATCGCCCACCGG
>CAHJWV010000675.1 GCA_903643055.1 Burkholderiales bacterium
GCAGCGGCCTGGCCAAAGCGGCGCTTGCCGGCCGTGTCGGCATAGGTGGCGACGCCCGTGTTGTCGACACCAGCTACCGCATCGAGCAAGACACATCGCTTGCGATCATTACTGACAAAGACGCCGATGGCCTGGAGGTGATCCGCCATTCGACTGCCCATTTGCTGGCTTATGCGGTGAAGGAGTTGTTCCCGGAAGCGCAGGTGACGATCGGCCCGGTGATCGAAAACGGCTTCTTCTACGACTTCTCGTACAAGCGCCCGTTCACGCCGGAAGACCTGGTCGCGATCGAAGCCAAGATGAGCGAGCTGGCGAAGAAGGATGAGCGCGTTGAGCGGCGCGTCTTGCCGCGCGATGAGGCCGTGGCGTATTTCAAGGGCTTGGGTGAGCACTACAAGGCCGAGATCATCGCGAGCATCCCGGCGAATGAAGATGTGTCGCTGTACCGCGAAGGCAAGTTCGAAGACTTGTGCCGCGGCCCGCATGTACCGAGCACGGGCAAGCTCAAGCACTTCAAGCTGATGAAGGTGGCCGGCGCCTATTGGCGCGGCGATCACCGTAACGAGATGCTCCAGCGCATTTATGGTACCGCCTGGGCCACCAAGGATGAGTTGCAGCAGTATCTGACGATGCTCGAAGAAGCCGAGAAGCGCGACCACCGCAAGCTCGGCCGTGAGCTCGATCTGTTCCACATCGACGAGCATTCACCCGGCACGGTGTTCTGGCACCCGAAGGGCTGGATGGTCTGGCAAGAGGTCGAGCAGTACATGCGCCGCGTGTACCGCGAAAACGGCTACCAGGAGGTCAAAGGGCCGCAGATCCTCGACCAGTCGCTCTGGGAAAAAACCGGCCACTGGGACAAGTACCGCGAGAACATGTTCGTCACCGAATCGGAAAAGCGCGACTACGCGCTGAAGCCGATGAACTGCCCCGGCCACATCCTGATCTTCAAGCAGGGCATCAAAAGCTACCGCGATCTGCCGCTGCGCTACGGCGAATTCGGCCAGTGCCACCGCAACGAGCCGACCGGCGGCCTGCACGGCATCATGCGCGTGCGTGGTTTCACGCAGGATGACGGCCATATTTTCTGTACCGAGGAGCAAATCCAGGCCGAGGTCATCGCGTTCACCAAGCTGCTGCAGAAGGTCTACAAGGACTTCGGTTTCAGCAACATCATCTACAAGCTCTCGACACGGCCGGAAAAGCGCATCGGCACCGAGGAAAGCTGGGACAAGGCAGAGGCGGCGCTGGCCGAAGGTCTGCGCGCGACGAATTGCGATTTCGAATACTTGCCGGGTGAAGGTGCGTTCTACGGGCCAAAGATCGAATACACACTAAAAGACGCGCTGGGTCGGCCCTGGCAATGCGGAACGATCCAGGTCGACCCGAACTTGCCTGAGCGCCTGGATGCGGACTTCGTTGGCGAAGACGGCAATCGCCATCGCCCGCTGGTGTTGCACCGCGCGATCGTTGGCAGCATGGAGCGCTTCATCGGCATCCTGATCGAACAACACGCAGGCGCACTGCCGGCGTGGCTGGCGCCTGTCCACGCAGTCGTCATGAACATCACCGATGGGCAGGCCGACTACGCTCAGGAGGTTGCGAAAACGCTGCAAAAACAAGGGCTTAGGGTGGAGTGTGATTTGCGCAACGAGAAAATCACCCGTAAAATACGGGAGCATTCATTGCAAAAAGTCCCGTATCTCCTGGTCGTTGGCGACAAAGAGAAGGCAAACGGGGCGGTTGCGGTGCGCGCCCGGGGCAATCTGGACCTTGGTGTGATGCCTCTGTCCGACTTCACACAGAAGATCGCCGAAGACATCGCCCAGCGAGTTTGACGGGTACGCCTTTGATTGTTTTTGGATTCACGCCTGGGATCCGCTAAGGATTTGAACTATCGCTACTTTTGCTGACCGCCGTACTCCCAATGTGGAGCGCAAGCATCGCCTGAACCGCGAGATCATGGCGCCGGAAGTCCGGCTCAACGGCGTCGAAAACGAGCCGCTGGGCATCGTGTCAACGCAGGAAGCGTTGCGCATGGCTGGTGAGTTGGATGTCGACTTGGTCGAGATCGCAGCTCAAGCTGATCCGCCAGTGTGTCGCTTGATGGATTACGGCAAGTTTAAATACCAAGAGCAGAAACGGGCCGCTGAAGCCAAGTCGAAGCAAAAGGTCATCGAAATCAAGGAGGTCAAATTCCGTCCTGGAACGGACGAAGGCGACTACCAGATCAAGATGCGCAATCTGCGTCGATTCATCGGTGAAGACGGTGACAAGGGCAAGGTCACGCTGCGTTATCGCGGTCGTGAAATCACCCACCAAGACATTGGTATGCGCCTGCTGGAACGCATTCGCGATGAACTGGCCGATGTGGCTGTCGTCGAGAACATGCCCAAGCTGGAAGGGCGCCAGATGATCATGGTGTTGGGCCCGAAGAAGCGCAGCTGAATCGCTGCATTTCGGTGATTTGAGTTTGATGCCCTGGTTTGGTCGCCAGGGTGTCGTCAGAAGCCTCTGCAGGCTGACAAGACCGCAAGTTGTTTTGCGGGCGCCTGCAGGCGCAATTTAAAAGGAGCAGTTCATGCCCAAAATGAAGACCAAGAGCAGCGCCAAAAAGCGCTTTCGCGTGCGTCCTGGTGGCACTGTCAAACGCGGTCAAGCGTTCAAGCGCCACATCCTGACCAAGAAGTCGACGAAGACCAAGCGCCACTTGCGTGGAGCGACGTCCGTTCACAAGACAGACATGGGTGGCATCGCCAAGATGTTGCCCTTCGCGGGTCTCTGACCTGCTGTCTCAGTACTACTTCTAGAAGGGAAAAGACATGCCTCGCGTTAAACGTGGTGTAACCGCACGTGCTCGTCACAAGAAAGTTCTCGCACTCGCCAAGGGGTACCGTGGCCGCCGCAAGAATGTATTCCGCATCGCCAAGCAAGCGGTCATGCGCGCTGGGCAATATGCCTATCGCGACCGCCGCACCAAGAAGCGTGTGTTCCGTCAGCTCTGGATCGCCCGTATCAACGCGGCATCCCGGAGTCTGGGCGTGACGTACAGCAAATTCGTAGCTGGCTTGAAGAAGGCCAATATCGACATTGACCGCAAGGTGCTTGCCGACATGGCCGTGAATGATCCTGCCGCTTTTGGCAGCATCGTGGAAAAGGTGAAGGCCCAGCTCGCTTGATGCCGTGATCGCGCGGGGCGTCTCGCCTCGCGTCACAGCAAGTCCTTGCCGAGCAGCACTGTTTGGCAAGGCAAGCTTCAAAGGCCGACCTTGTGTACGGCCTTTTTTATTTCTCATGCAGATCATTGAACGATGAGCGACCTCGATCACTTGGTGCAGGCTGCGCAAAACGATTTTGCGCAAGCTTCAGCACCTGCCGACCTGGAAAATGCGAAGGCGCGCTATCTCGGTAAATCGGGGCGTCTCACCGAGCTGCTGAAAGCACTCGGCGCATTGCCCGCCGATGAAAAGAAGCAACGCGGCGCAGAAATCAACGTGGCCAAGCAGCAGGTCGAGGGGGCCCTGAATGCCCGCCGTCATGCATTGGCCGAGGCTGAACTTCAGGCGCAGCTGAAGGCCGAAGCGCTCGACGTTTCTTTGCCCGGGCGCCAACGTGGCGCGGGTGGCCTGCACCCGGTGTCTCGAACGCTGGAGCGCATCGAATCGATTTTCGGCTCGATGGGTTTTGATGTGGCCGATGGCCCTGAGATCGAAACCGACTGGTACAGCTTCACTGCATTGAACAACCCTGAAAACCATCCTGCGCGATCGATGCAGGACACCTTCTACGTCGACATGAAGGACGCCGAAGGGGGATGGCTCAACCTGCGGCCGCATACCTCTCCGATGCAGGTGCGCTACGCACGCAGGCATGCAGCCAAGCACGCCGGTCAGCCAACGATGCCGGAGATTCGCGTGATCGTTCCAGGTCGAACCTATCGCGTCGACAGCGATGCCACCCACTCGCCGATGTTTCATCAGTGCGAAGGCCTGTGGATCGGCGAGAACGTCAGCTTCAAAGACCTGAAATCAGTCTTCACCGACTTCTTCCGCAACTTTTTCGAGACCGATGATCTGCAATTGCGTTTTCGGCCTTCGTTTTTCCCGTTCACCGAGCCGTCCGCTGAAGTCGACATCGCTTTTTCCAGTGGGC
>CAHJWV010000676.1 GCA_903643055.1 Burkholderiales bacterium
CCAAGCTGCACGGACCGGTCTGGACACCTCATCGGCGTTCAAACTCTACCGCGCTGGTCTGGACTGAACATACAAGCCGATGGGCTCCTCGGCCCGCCGTGGAGGCAGCGTCAAGCCTTGCTGTTTGGCGTAGTCCCGAGATCACAGCGAACGGGCTCGGAGCGTCCAGGCGCTTGGCTCGCGCACCAATTCACATTGTTTTCTGTGTCAAATCACGGTGCCTGCCACTGAGGGGCCGTAGCTACCGGGTGAGAGAATCCCGGGCATGACTCTGCCCCAGACCCTCACCATCACCCGCCCTGACGACTGGCATTTGCATGTGCGCGATGGCGCCGCGATGGCGTCCGTGGTGCCCGATTCCGCCCGCCAAGTCGGCCGCGCGATCATCATGCCGAACCTGAGGCCACCGGTGACGACCACCGAGCTGGCCTTGGCCTACCGAGATCGCATCCGCGCCGTGGTGCCGACAGGTCTGGCCTTCGAGCCCTTGATGACGCTTTATCTGACCGATCGATTGCCGCCCGAAGAGATCACGCGTGCGAAGGCCGCTGGCATCGTCGCCGCCAAGCTGTACCCCGCCGGTGCCACGACCAACAGCGATGCGGGCGTAACCGATCTGCGCAAGGTCTACCCGACGCTCGAAGCGATGCAGCGCGAGGGCCTCTTGCTGCTGGTGCATGGCGAGTTGACCGACCCGCAGATCGACGTCTTCGATCGCGAGAAGATGTTCATCGACCAACAGTTGATTTCGCTGCGGCGCGACTTCCCCGAACTGAAGATCGTTGTCGAGCACATCACCACGCGAGAGGCCGCGCAGTATGTGCGCGAGGCCGGGCCGCACACCGCTGCCACCATCACCGCACATCACCTGCTCTACAACCGCAACGCGATCTTCACCGGCGGCATCCGCCCGCATTACTACTGCCTGCCGGTGCTGAAGCGCGAAGAGCACCGCCTGGCCTTGATCGAGGCGGCGACCTCCGGCAGCGACCGCTACTTCCTCGGCACTGACAGCGCGCCGCACGCTTCGCAACTGAAGGAGCACGCCTTGGGATGCGCGGGGTGCTACACCGCGCTCAGCGCCATCGAGTTGTATGCCGAGGCCTTCGATGCCGCAAGTTCGATCGACAAGCTCGAGGCCTTCGCGAGCTTCCATGGCCCGGCCTTCTATGGCTTGCCACGCAACAGCGGCACCGTGACGCTGCGCAAGGAGACCTGGACGCTGCCCGAGCGCGTGCCCTTTGGCGAAGCGGAATTGAAACCGCTGCGTGGTGGCGAGACGCTTACCTGGAGGCTGCTGCCATGATCGAACAACAAGCCCGCATCGCGCTATTGATCGATGCCGACAACTCGCCTGCGAGCAAAATCGACGTGATCCTGGCCGAGTTGGCCAAAGTCGGTGTCACCAACATCCGCCGCGCCTATGGCAACTGGAAGAAGGACGGGTTGAAGGGCTGGGAGGCGGTGCTGCATGAATATGCGATCCGACCGATCCAGCAGTTCGACTACAGCAAGGGCAAGAACGCGACCGACATGGGCATGGTCATCGACGCGATGGATTTGCTCTACACCGACCGGCCGGAAGCCTTTGGCATCGTTTCGTCCGACAGCGACTTCACGCCGCTGGTGATGCACCTGAAGGCCAAAGGCGCTCAGGTGTTCGGCTTTGGCGCGAAGAAAACGCCGATGCCTTTCGTCAATGCCTGCTCGCGCTTTCTCTATCTTGAAAATCTCGGGCAGCAAATTGCGGTGGAGGAGGTCGAGCGTTCACCGGCCAAACCGGCCGGCAAGCGGGCGCGCAAGCCCGCAGCGGGGAAGGGTGATGTGGGAAAAGGCGATGCGAGCAAGAGCGAGGCAGCTCGATTGGAGGTGGTGACCGACAGCGCGCCCCTCAAGCAAGACACCGCGGCGCTGAAGCAAGATGCCCGGCTCGTCTCATTGCTGCGCAATGCGGTGGAGTCGGCGGCCGGTGAAGACGGCTGGTCCGCGCTTGGCTCGGTCGGGCAACAGATCGGCAATCAGGCCTCATTCGATCCGCGCAACTACGGTTATCGCAAGTTGCTGGATTTGATCGAGGCCACGCAATTGTTCGAGCTCGATCGACGTGGAACCCAAGTGGTGCTGCGGGATCGCCGCCAGGCCCGCGCGTCCAAGCTACCTCTGGCCTGAACCTGACCGGCGGTCGGGCAGAGGGTCAGGCCGCTTGCAAGCGGAAGCTGCCGACGACCTCGGCCAGCTTCAGCGCCTGCTCATTCAGGCTCTCTGCAGCGGCGGCCGATTGCTCGACCAGTGCAGCGTTCTGCTGCGTCAGCTGATCCAGATGCGTGACCGCGTTGCTGACTTGGCCGATGCTGCTCGATTGCGCTGAAGATGCCGAATTGATTTCACCGATCAGCGTTGACACCCGCTGGACCGCGTCAACGATCTCCGCCGTTTGATGGCGCCCCCCGGACACCATCGTCGCGCCGAGTTCGACCTTCTCGACCGAGCTGCCGATCAAGAGCTTGATCTCTTTCGCCGCTTGCGTGGAACGCTGGGCCAGGCTACGGACCTCAGCCGCCACTACCGCGAAGCCGCGACCCTGCTCGCCAGCGCGAGCCGCTTCGACTGCGGCATTGAGCGCGAGGATGTTGGTCTGGAAAGCGATGCCGTCGATCACGCCGATGATGTCGCCGATCTTGCGTGAACTGGCGGTGATGTCGTCCATGGTCGTGACGACTTCCATTGTCGAATTGCCATGCCTCACCGCGACGTCGGCGGTCGCCGCGGCCAGTTGATGGGCCTGGCGTGCCGAGTCGGCACCGTGGCGCAAGGTGTCGGTCAACTGTGTCATTGACGCCGCGGTTTCCTGAAGGCTGGCCGCAGTCTTTTCGGTTCGTTGGCTGAGGTCGTGGTTTCCGGTGGCGATCTCGCTGCTGGCCGAAGTGATCGACGCCACCGATTGCCGCACGGCAAGAAGCATTTGTTGAAAGCGGCTGCGCATGGTTTCGACATCGCGGATCAGGTCGCCGATCTCGTCGCGTCGATGGCTGTGAAAGCTGCGGGTCAGGTCGCCGCTGGCCAAGACGGTAATGGCGCCCGAGAGTTCGCGAAGCGGCTGGCCCACCCAGCGCCGCATCATCAGGAACAGGCCGCCGCCGAGCAGCAACGCAGCCGCCGCGAGCATGATGGCGAATGGAATGATGGTGGCCCAATGCGTGCGCATGGCTTCGGCGTCCGACACTTCAGACACCACCCACAGGTTGCTCGCCTTGGACTTGCGCATCACGGCCCAGTGGTCGTGGTTGCGGGTTTCGTAGATGGCCGCGCCGTCGCGGGTCCAGCCATTGGGCGCTTCTTCCAGGCGGGCCATCAGGGCTTTTGCGTCGAGAAAGGTCTCGATCACCTTCTTGCCCTTGGCATTCGGGTGGACCACGAAGACCGCTTCTTCCGGTGACTTCTTCGGATCGATGACGTAGACACCGCCGCTGTCAAAGAAGCGGGTTTCGGTAGCGAGCTTGGCGGTTGCCGCCTGAAACGACGAGGTGTCGAAACCGATGAAGAGGATGCCGATGACCTTGCCAGCGGCATCGTTGATCGGCTCATAACGTGACATGTACGGGGTACCGAACAAGACCGCGCGGCCGGTGTAGGTCTTGCCCGCCAGCATCAGCGCATGCGCCGGATGGCTGCTGCCCAGCATCGTGCCGATGGCGCGATCGCCGTTCTCTTTTTTCAGCGAGGTGGTGACCCGTTGAAAGTCATCGCCCTTGCGCGCGAACACGGTGGCCACGCCACCACTTTGCTGAGCGAAGCGATCGACGGTGCCGAAATTTCCGTTTAGCACATCGTCGCCGACCTTCAGCGTGGTGCTGCTTTCATCGAGCGAGAAGGGCGCTTTGAACTCGCTTTTGAAGTTGATGAAGAATTTTTCGACCAACACGCGTGACGTTATGTCGAAGGCGTCGATCAAGTCGGCGACCGACTGGGTCTTGTCGGCAATCCAGGTCACGATGCGGGCCCGCGAGCGCTCCGCAGCGACGACGCTCATGGTGACGCAGATGACTGCGAGCACCAGCGCAAGGATCAAGGCGCCTGTGATGGAGACCTTGCGGGCGACCGAACCGTGGCCCTTGATTGCAACGCTCACGGTGGAGCCTCCTTCATTATTGTCGATCGACCCGCAACGCGATGCGCTCGCTGCCGCGAAGCGCTGATGCTTGTCAGAACCGGCTGGGTGCCGGTGGTTGTGCCTCGATCAAAGCGGCGCGTCCATCAGGCCCATTTCCGGGCTGGCCATCAACGATTCGATGTCCATCATGATCAGCATGCGTTCGTTGACGCTGCTGATGCCAGTGATGAAGCTGGTGTCGACCGCCGAGGCCATTTCGGGTGCCGGTTTGATTGATTCCGGCGACAGCTCGAGCACGTCGGACACCGAGTCGACCACCGCGCCGACCACGCGGCCGCGCACGTTCAGAACGATCACCACCGTGAAGCTGTTGTACTCCGCGGTTTCGCAACCGAGCTTCAGGCGCAGATCGACGATCGGCACGATCACGCCGCGCAGATTGACGACGCCCTTGACGAATTGAGGTGCATTGGCAATGCGCGTAGGTTGCTCGTAAGAGCGGATTTCCTGAACCTTGAGAATGTCGATGCCGTACTCTTCGGCACCCAAGCGAAAGGTCAGAAATTCGCCACCCGATTGGGCGGCCAGTGCGGCGCGCGCGGCTTCATGCCGGGCGACGTGTGCTGCTTCGTGAATCATGTCCATGTGAATTCCTATCGAAAGTGCCTGTCGGGCGGTGCTGCCTGACTATCGGCGTTCTGGTCTTGAACTGAAGGGCTGATCAGCGCGGGATGTCGCGGCTACTTCACCGCGGCCCGCTCAGAAGGTTTCCCAGTCGCCGTTGGCGGCTGGGGACGATGCGCTGGGGGCCGGCGCGCGGGCCGCAGGCTTGGCTTCATTCACGATGAGATTGAGGCTTGTTGAAGAAGCCAGAGGCTTCGCCGCCGCGATGCGTTGAGGCGGAGATGAGTTAAATGAGGTGGCTGGCCCGGTGCGGGCTGCGACGCTGGCTTTCGCACTGGCTGACGAGCGCGCAGGTGACGAGGCCGATGACGTTGACGACAACGAAGCCGGGCTGCTGCCACCGATGCGGAACACCGACACCACCTCCGCAAGGCGCTTGGCCTGATCCTTCAACGACTCTGCCGCCGCGGCCGATTCTTCGACCAGGGCCGCGTTCTGCTGCGTCATCTGATCGAGCTGCGTCACGGCGCCGTTGATCTGGCTGATGCCGTCAGACTGCTCGGACGAAGCGGCCGTGATCTCGCCAATGATGTCGGAGACGCGCTGCACCGAGCCGACGATCTCGCTCATCGTCTGGCCCGCATCGCTGACCAGGCGCGAGCCGGCTTCGACGCGTTCAACACTGACGCCGATCAAGCCCTTGATCTCTTTGGCCGCCTGGGCCGAGCGCTGTGCCAAGCTGCGCACTTCGGCGGCCACCACGGCAAAGCCGCGGCCTTGTTCGCCGGCGCGGGCAGCTTCCACGGCGGCATTCAAGGCCAGGATGTTGGTCTGGAAAGCGATGCCATCGATCACGCCGATGATGTCGGCGATCTTCTTCGAACTGGTGTTGATATCTTCCATCGTCGAGACGACTTGCGAGACCACCTTGCCACCGCGAGCAGCGACCTCGGCCGCTGACGACGCGAGTTGGTTCGCCTGGCGTGCCGAATCGGCCGACTGCTTGACGGTGCCGGTAAGTTGCTCCATCGAGCTGGCTGCTTGCTGCAAGTTCGATGCGGTTTGCTCGGTGCGGCCGGAGAGATCTTGATTGCCGGTCGCGATCTCGGCGCTGGCAATGGAGATGCTGTCGGTGCTCTGGCGAACCTGGGTCACGGTATGGCGCAGTGAACTGAGCATGGTCGACAGCGAATGCAGCAAGCTGCCGGATTCGGCGTTGCGGATCTCCACGCCGAGATTGCCCTGCGCCACTTCGGTCATCACCTTCATCGCTTCGACCGGCTCGCCGCCAATCTGGCGCAGCACACTGCGCGTCACGGCCCAGCCCAGGCCGGCCACCAAGCTGACTGTCACGAGAAAGATCACCAGCTGGCCCAGCATGGCCTGGTGAACCTGGGCCTGAACGTCGTCCATGTAAAGGCCGGAGCCGATCAGCCAATCCCAGTTCTTCAGCAACACCATGTGCTGCAGCTTCGGAACGGCTTCGGTCTGGCCGGGGCGCGGGAAGGTCACTGACAGAAAGGCTCGCCCGTCGCTGCTCGCGCGCACCGCGGCGATCATCGGGCCAAGGATGTCCTGCCCATTGGCGTCCTTCACATTGCCGAGCATGCGTTGGCCTTCCCATTCGGTCTTGGGTGCCAGCACGCCGACGCCATCCATCGAATAGACGTAGAAGTAGTTGGCCTTCCCGTCGTTGCCTCCATAACGCGACATCCGCAGGGCTTCACGTGCGGCTTTCTGGGCATCTTCCTTCGTCATGCTGCCGTTGGCGGCCTTGGCTTCATAGGAAGCTGCGATGTTGTAGGCCGACTGCACCGCAATCTTCAGCTCGTTGCGTCGGCCTTCTTGAATGCCCTCTTTCATCTTCAGCGTGTTGAAGAGCGTGATGACCAGAAAGCCGAGGATCGATGCAACGATCAGCAAACCGATCTTGCGTTTGAAGGACAGATTGAGCATGGATGAGCCTTGAGGGGAAAAGGGGAAAAATCAAGCGGCCGGCAGGGCTTCGGCCACCGCTTCAGTGCCCTGCAGGCGGAACGCCCTGACGACTTGTGCCAGGCAGTGCGCCTGGTCATTCAGTGATTCGGCGGCGGCGGCCGACTCTTCGACCAGTGCAGCGTTCTGCTGCGTCATTTGATCGAGCTGGGCCACGGCGGTGTTCACATGGCTGATGCCATCCGATTGCTCGGACGAGGCGGCGGTGATCTCGGCAATGATGTTCGAGACGCGTTGAACCGAGCCGACGATTTCATCCATCGTGAGGCCGGCATCGGCCACCAGGCGGGAGCCGGCTTCGACCCGCTCGACGCTCGCGCCGATCAGGCCCTTGATCTCCTTGGCCGCTTGCGCCGAGCGTTGCGCCAGGCTGCGCACTTCAGCAGCCACCACGGCAAAGCCGCGGCCTTGCTCGCCGGCACGCGCGGCTTCGACGGCAGCGTTCAATGCGAGGATGTTGGTCTGGAAGGCGATGCCATCGATCACGCCGATGATGTCGCCGATCTTCCTTGAGCTGGTGTTGATCTCTTCCATCGTCGAGACGACCTGCGAGACCACCTTGCCGCCACGCGCCGCCACCTCGGCGGCCGATGCGGCCAACTGGTCGGCCTGCCGGGCCGAATCGGCCGAGTGCTTGACGGTCCCGGTCAATTGCGCCATCGATGACGCAGCCTGCTGCAGGTTCGACGCGGTCTGTTCGGTGCGATGGCTCAGGTCGTTGTTGCCGGTAGCGATTTCGGCGCTGGCTGATTGAATCGACTCCGACGAATTCATCACCGTGCGCAGCGAGCGGCTCAGCTGCTCGGTCATGCGGCCGAGCGAGCGCATCAGGTCGCCTACTTCGTCGCTGCGGGTCGTATGGGCATCGGCGGTCAGGTTACCGGCAGCGACATCGTTCGCCACGCGTGCGGCGCGACGCAGGTCTTGCACCATCTTGCGTTGCAGCCACCAGGCCAGGCCGACCGCAGCAGCCGACGACAGCAGCCCGAGC
>CAHJWV010000677.1 GCA_903643055.1 Burkholderiales bacterium
AAGTCGACCCTCAATTTTGCCTTTGTTCCCATGACCTTATCGATCAGTCGCTCCTCGCGCTTCAAACAACCCACGCTGCTGATCGTGGGCTGTGGCGACATCGGCCTGCGGGTCGCACGGCTGCTGCGTGGCCGGTGGCGCGTACTGGCCTTGTCATCGAGCCCCGAGCGAGCGCCGCTGTTGCGCAATGCCGGTGTGCGGCCCTTGTTCGGCAACCTAGATTCAAACACTAGCCTGACTCGCCTGTCCGGCCTCGCTGATGCCGTGCTTCACCTCGCCCCACCGCCACCGATCGGCACTGTCGATACGCGCACCGCGCACCTGCTTCAGGCCCTGGCCTTGACGCAACGGGTCAAGCGCATCGTCTACGCCAGCACGAGCGGTGTTTATGGTGATGCGCAAGGTCAGCGTTTTGATGAGACACGCGCGGTGAACCCATCGACCGATCGCGCACGGCGACGTGTCGATGCCGAAGCCCGCGTGCGCTGGTACGGCCGTGCTTTCGGCATCCCGATCACCTTGCTGCGCATACCGGGCATCTATGCGCCAGACCGCGTCGGAGGGCACCCGCGCGATCGCTTGGCCAAAGGCCTGCCGGTGTTGATGCGCGAAGACGACGTGTACACCAATCACATCCACGCCGATGACCTGGCGCGCGCTTGTGTGGCCGCCTTGCATCGCGGGTGGCCGCAGCGTGTGCTGCACGCCAGCGATGACACAGAAATGAAGATGGGGGATTACTTCGACTTGGCGGCCGATTTGTGCGGATGGCCCAAGCCACCGCGCATTGCACGCGATGCTGCGAATGGGCAGCTGTCAGAAATGCAGTTGTCGTTCATGAGCGAATCGCGTCGCCTGGACAACCGGCGCCTGAAACGGGAATTGCGCTTAACACTGCGGTATCCCACCGTGCACAGCGGTTTGATCTGATCGTTTGCTGGAAAAGACTTAGCTAACCGTTTGATGGTCTTGCCTGTCATCTGCACAGATTTAAATCAAGTCCATCAAGCTCGCGATAAAACGAGCCTGATGGCGCCTCGCCCGAAGCGAAATGAAGGATCAACAACCTTTCGCCTCGGGCTCAGGCTCAATCACTTCGTGACGATGGTGCTGGCTGAATTCTTCACGCCGTCGTCAATGACTTTGGAAGTCGCGTCGGCCTTTGGGTCCGCCTTTGGGTCGGCTTTATCGCCCCCGAGATTTTTATGCAAGCTGACGACAGAACTAGCGGCACCAAGAGCAGTTGCGCCAATTTTGACGGCTGCGGGGATTGCGGCAACAGGCATTTGAAACTCCAGAGTTGGTTAAGTGAGGCTTAACGATAAGACGCAACCTCCCCTATGCACAGCCAAGAAGCGAAGTCAGGTTCGCAGACGCGAAGCCAGTCCGTCATGAGTATCTTCATGATTTTTTGCAGTGCAAGCCCACGGCCTTCACTACCATCCACGCACACGCTCGCCTTCCAGCGATAAGCGCCGACACGAGCGCATCAGCCCTACTTCTTATGCAGACACCTCTGTTAAAAAACTTCCCAGATCAATTCGAGACCGAACGATTGTTGATCCGCCCTGCACGCACTGGCGACGGCAAGACCTTGTACGAATCGATTGCCGCCTCCTTGGGCGAGCTTCGCGAATTCCCGGCATCGATTGCCTGGGCGATGTCAGAGCAAAGTGTTGAAAATTCTGAACACCATTGCCGCGAATCGCAGGCGCACTATCTTCTGCGCAGCTATTTCACCTATCTGATTTTTCTGAAAGACGGTGGTCAGCATGTGGCGACCTCGGTCTTATTTGGATTTGATTGGACGGTCCCAAAGTGCGAAATCGGTTTTTGGGGGCACAGCCATTTCGCCCGACGCGGCTTCGTCACGGAAGGCGTCTGCGCAGTCACCGAATTTGGTTTGACCCACTTGGGATTGCGCCGAATCGAGGCCAAGCCGGATGAAGGCAATGGCCCCAGCTGCCGTGTCTGCCAACGTGCAGGCTACAACCTGGAAGGAACGATGCGGCACGAGCGCATTGCGCCGAACGGCATCCTTAGAAACTCGCGCTTGTTCGCAATCACGCGCTGAGTCCAGTCAACGCCTGCGCCGACCGAATGGGGCTTGACCACGCCAGTAGCGCATCATCAAAAAACCACCCAGCATGCCGCCCAAGTGGGCAAAGTGCGCGATGCCATCGCCTGTCGCCACAACACCCAAAAGAAGCTCGATCGCACCAAACACCGCGACGAAAACTTTCATCTTCATCGGGATGGGGGGAAAGAGCGGCATGATCGTTCGGTCCGGAAACAACATGGCGGTAGCGATCAGCAAGCCATACAAGGCCCCGGAAAATCCAACCACGCCCGAAGGCGTGTTCGTCAATGCGGTAAGTGCCAAGAAGGCGACCGCAGCGGTCAAGATGGCAACGGCAAGAAACACGATATAGCGACGTTGGCCCCAAAGGCGCTCCAGCTCGCTGCCGAACATCCACAAGCCCCACATGTTGAAGAACAAGTGCAGCGCATCCCCATGCAAGAAGGCATAGGTGATCAACTGCCACGGCCAGAACGAACCGCTGTTGATGGGCACCAGCGCGAACCAATAGCCGATGCTCACAGGCGCCAACATTTGCAGGCAATACACGGCCGTGCAGGCAAGCATCAGGAACTGGGTGATGGGCGGGATCGGCGGCATTCGCGTTCCAGTTTGAATTGAAAGTAGTAAGCGTACCGCGATTGATTCATACGCCGCCCAGAATGTGGCAAAATGCGAGACTCTGCTTCACCGGCCTCGGTGGCGAAATTGGTAGACGCGCGGGACTCAAAATCCCGTTCCGCAAGGAGTGTCGGTTC
>CAHJWV010000678.1 GCA_903643055.1 Burkholderiales bacterium
AGGTTGGGTTCAGGTCACGAAGGTCAGATGAAAAAGTATTCGTGGCTGCGGCGTGCACGTTGAACGATGGCGTTGCCCAGAATCGGCGGCTGGCCGCTGGCTTTGGGCTGCAGCTGGCTCTGATGGGCGAGCAAGGCTTGCTGCTTGGCATCACAAGCAGCCTGCGTCAGCGCCAACGCATGGAGTCGATGCCACGGCACGCGCGGGTCGCCGGGGTGGCTCCAGTGCCACATCCAGACCGGCGCCTCGATGAATCGGCAACCGGCGCGTGCGCCGGCCTCGCGGCAGGCTTCGGCGGTGGCTTCGTGGTCGGGGTGGCCGTCATGGCGCCAGGTCGAAACCAGCGCATCGCTGGACAGGAGCAGGGGCTGCAGCCAACGCTGCAAGGTCGCTCGCGCGGCCGTCACCCCGCCGTCTGGCAGGCCCAGGCGATGCACCTTCAGATCGTGCGCACCGAGCGAGCGCAGCCCCAAGGCGCTCTCGCGGCGACGCACCGCGGCCCAGTCGTCGGCCAGCCAATCCGGCTCTCCGGCATGGCTGGCCTCGCCATCGGTCACCACCACCACCTCGGCCCGACCGCCTGCGAGCAAGTGGCTGAACAGCAGCCCGCCGCAAGCCAGCACCTCGTCGTCCGGGTGCGGCGCGACCACCATCAAGCGGCTGCCCGCGGGAACGAGTTGATCCAGCACGATCGGCGCCAGCCCCGTCAAGCAAGTCGAACTCAGCCAATGGCTTTCGCCGGTGCCTTCGCCATGGATCAACGGTTCGTCGCTCACAAGGTCCATGCGGTGTTCTCCTCATCGTTGGGCAAGGGTTCAGGCCGTGAAGCGATACAGCCGCCCAACGCGGCCAGGTCGCGCTCACCGTGGCTTTGCCGGATGAACACCGGCAAGTCCGCGGCCCGGCGTGCAAATCGGGCATCACGGCAAAACGGCGTGGCGCCCAGCGAACGGCCGACTTCGTCGAGCACGCGCTGAGCGCAATGCTCCGCAGCCAGCCGGGCCCGCAACGCGTGCTCCTGTGCATTGGCCCGGGGGTGTTGGTCAATCCAGCGAGCGGTTTCTCGCAGCAATGCAGCGGTGGCGCTCAGGGCCAGATCGACCTGGCCCAGCGCCGCGAAACGGAATGCAGCTTGCGGTGTGGCCGCCTTCGCGGACGAATCTGCTGTCAAGGCCGCCAAGCGCAAGGCCTCGCCCAACGCCCGCGCGCCGCCGTACCAACAGGCGGCAATGCCCGCCCCACCCTGCCAAAAGCCGGCGCGCGACAGGTAATCGCCCGGCTGGCCGACCGGGCGGGCGGCAGCGCCGTCAAAAGTGACATCGACACTGGCGCTGCCCGCCATGCCGACGGCTTGCCAAGCCTCGGTGTGAAGCTTGATGCGCGATTGCTTCATGTCGACGGCCGCCAGTTGCGGGCCTCGCCCATCGGGGTACCACGCGGTCAGCAGCCCTTGATCCACATGCTCTGCGCCAGAGCACCAGAACTTCGTGCCGTGCAGTCGAAGCTGCCCGCCATCCTGTTCGATCTCGACGCGCGACGAAGGCATTTCCGCTGCCCAGACGCCCCAGGTGCTGCGCTGTGGCGGTTCGGCCCGCGGTTCAGCCTGCGGTTCGACAAAACCCAACTCCTGCAGGATGGCCAGCGCATCGGTATGGCCTTCATACAGCTTGGCGAGCGACAAATCGTCGGCCGCCACTTCGGCCAGCGCGGCCCATCGCTTCAGCGTGACGCCACCAGCCGGCATCGGCAGGCGATCGGCCGCGGCTTCCACCAGATGGCGAAGGCGTTGTGCTGCGTGCGCCCCAGCCGTCTCGCGCAGCAAGGGCCGAAGCCTCAGCGTCGATGGGGTCAGCGTGCCCGTCATGGCGCGTGCGCATCCCGTTTGGATTCGGGCGTGCCGAGGTGGCGCCGCTCGATGTCACGCAGCAAGCTGCCAAACCCGCCCGGCGCCTTGAAATGGCGGCGGGCACTGGTTGCAACACGGGCCTGGGAGGTCCAGGCGATCGAGGCGCCATCGGCTTCTAGCGCCCGCACCAGTGCCACGTCTTCGCTCGTGCGCAAGGCCGAGAAGCCGCCGACGCGGCGGTAGGCCGTGCTGCTGACACCGAGGTTGGCGCCATGGATGTGGCGGTGGCCTTCGGCGTCGGTGTAATGCCGGTCGTAAGTGCGGCGCACATCGTCGCTGTAGCCGCTCCAGTCGCGCACCGACACCGTGCCGCAGACGGCTTCGCAACCGAGGCCGAGCTGCTTCGACAACCAGTCCGGCGCCACATGGCTGTCGGCATCGGTGAATGCCAGCCAGCGCGCGCCCCGCTCCAGCGCCGCCTTGGCCCCCATCGCGCGTGCGATGCCCACATTGCGTGCCGCACACACCATGGTTTCGACACCGAGGCCGCGCGCGATCTCGCCTGTCGCATCGGTGCAGGCATCCAGCACGATCATCACCAACACGGGCTCCGCGTGCAATTCAGGGCAGGCAGCTGCATTCAAGACAGAGCGGATGCACGACGCGATGTGTTCGGCTTCGTCGTGGGCCGGCACGATGACGCCGATCATGCCAGCCACCGCGTTGGCTGGCCTGCCCTGACACAGTCATTTGAATGAACGCAGTGATCGGAATGCAGGCAGGGATGCGAATGCTTGCCAAGAGGGGAAGGAGCCGGCATCACGACGCTCCCGCGCTGCTGCCTTGATTCAGCAAATGCTCTTTCACGGCCTCGGGCGACTCGCCGACCGCTTGAACCGCTTCCTCCAGCTGCTGGGCGGTGGCACCGAACACCTCCGCCCAGGCCGCTAGCAAGTTTGCATCTTCGGGGTCGACCCGATCGGAGGGGTAAGGCAACGTGGTTGATGGCATGACAATTCCTCTTCGGCTGAAGTCCTGTGGGGAGCAAGATGAGCTTGCGCAGAAAGGGGGCGCTGGCAGTGCAGATCAATGCAAGGCAGGCACCCTTCTTCGGTGGCATTAAAGATAGAGGCTGCCCATTGACACGCGTGTGGGAGCGGCCTCACACGCGCTGTAGGACGCGGGCGCTTTAGGCTCTGTTATTTGACAGAGTTGGCTTGGAAGGCCAGCGACAGACTTCCAACTCGAGAAGTCTCGTGTAGGACGGCGACGCTTTGTACGCGCTGCCTCGTTGTTCGCCAGTGAACTGTCTATGCTTGACCTGATACACGAGTGAATAGACACGAGTGGACAGTCAACGAATTGGAGAATGCAATGGCTTACGGTAATCAGCCCGACGAGACCACGCACGATGGCGATCTTGAGTTCAATAGCGATGACGCCAGGGGTCATACAGCAGAGAACGCAACAGTCAACGCCAGAGATACCACCACAGATAGCACCACAGACGACACCAAAGAGGGTTTAAAAGACAGCGCGAAGGCCTTGATCCAAGCGCATCCCGTGATCGCGACCGCAGCAGCGGTGGTCGTCGGTGTCGGCTTGGCCAGCCTGTGGTCACGCTCTCCATCGCGAACTCGTTCGGCCCCTGCCGTGCCGCAGCGCGACACGCCGCCGCCGCAGAGCGACGATGAACCGTACGGCCCAGCGGCCGCCGCGCCGGCCCCACGCTTTGATTCTGGCGCGGCCCCCAGCTCTGGCATCCTCGACGTGATTCGAGCCCACCCCGAGCTGGCGCTCGCCTCGCTGGCGGCCCTCGGTGGTTTCATCGCGCGCAACCTGGCGACGCAGGCCACACGGCAGTCGGCCAGCGAGCCAAGAGCAAGCGAGCCAAGCGCCAGTGGACTAAAAGCCAGCGAACAAACCGCCAATGAATCGCCTCAGCCCACAGGCCGCGTGACACCCGACCCGATCGCTGACTTGGCCGATTCGGATGAATTCGCGACCGCGCCATCCACAGTTGCACCTTCATTGGTGTCATGAGCTCCAGGGGCGAGCGCTGCCTCGCCTCGCTCCTTGCCTGCGATCCCATTCGGCCAGCGTGCCATCGAATGGGCTGACGTGATGAATACGCGTCATCTAGCATGAGGCAGAAATATGATGATCATCATATTTCTGCGCTAAACGGGCCACATGGACATCTCGCCAACCCGCAAAGAGCGCTCGCGCCAACGCATCGTCGAGGCAGCGGCTCGTTCTATTCGAGCCAAGGGCTATGACGGTGTCGGCGTGGCCGATGTGATGAAGCAGGCGGGCCTGACACACGGTGGCTTTTATGCGCACTTCGCTTCGCGCGAAGCGCTGTTGGTGGAGGCCGTTGAGCAGGCAGGGCGAACCAGCGGGGCGCTGCTGGCCGAAAAGACCGTGCGCTGCGGGCCGCTGGCGCCAGCCCCTTTCGCGCCTTGGTCGAAACCTATCTGTCAGATGCGCTGTTGAAGGCGAGCGAGCTCAGTTGCCCGGTCGCGGCGCTGTGCTCCGAAATGCCACGCCAGCCGCCCGAGGTGCGCAACGCTTCCAGTGTGCGAGCGCACAGCCTGGTGCGCTGCGTGCAGCAAACCTTGCCGTCTTCCGTGGCCGCCGACCGCGCCGCGTTGATCACCGCCACCCTCATTGGCACGGTGCAGTTGGCACGCATCGTCGGAACGGCTGCACAAGGCAAGGCGCTGCTGGCCTCGGCCCGCGCCGCGCTGCTCGCTGAATACGACCACTGATCACGCTGCCGATGTCAGGCCTCACCGAGTCGCGCATCGATATATGACGATCGTCATATCTCTATTGTCTTTTTGGTTTTGTTCTTTTTTGTCTTTTGTTGATGCTGAGGAGCACTTATGAATGTTCGAGATGCAGTTGTTTTCATCACTGGCGCCAATCGCGGCATCGGCTTGGCTTTCGCCCAGGAAGCGTTGACGCGCGGTGCACGCAAGGTCTACGCGGGCGTGCGTGATCCGGCGAGCGTGAAGCTGGCAGGGGTTGTGGCGGTCCAGGTCGATGTCACGGATGTCGCTGAGGTCGAAGCGGCAGCGAAGGCCTGCGGCGATGTCACCCTGCTGATCAACAACGCCGGCATCGCCAAGTTCGGAAGCTTTCTGGCCGAAGGTGCCGTGCAGGACACCCGCGACCAGCTGGAGGTCAACTTCTTCGGCCCACTCCATGCAACCCGGGCCTTCGCGCCGGTGCTTGCGGCGAATGGCGGCGGCGCCATCATCAATGTCTTGTCGATCGCCAGTTGGGTGAGCCGGCCGGCGCTGGCCACGTATGCCGCCACCAAGTCGGCCGCGTGGGGCTTGACGAATGGCTTGCGCAACGACCTTCGCGAGCAAGAAACCCAGGTGCTCGCCTTGCATGTCGGCTTTGTCGATACCGATCTGACGAAGGGCATTGACGCGCCGAAAAGCTCGCCGGAAGCCGTGGTGCGTCTGACCTACGACGGGCTGGAGTCGGGCGCCATCGAGGTACTCGCCGACGATCTGACGATTCAAGTGCATCACGGCTTGTCTGCCGACCCTGCGATCTACCTGCAGGCCCCGAACTGAGCTCATTTCGATCACTGCGCAGGTAAGCCATGCGCCCCTTCCATCTCCCGTTACCGGCAGTGCCGGCCCACGCTGAGCAGGCCCGGGCGCCGCTGGTGAATCTCAGCTTGTTTCGCAACAAGACCTCCGCGTACGTCAACTTGGCGACGCTGAGCTTCGGCACGGCCTTCTCGATCATGTTCTTCGCCTTCTTCTTTTATGTGCGGGAGATCTGGCATTACTCGCTGCCGCTGGCAGGCCTGGCGATCACGCCGGGGCCGCTTCTGGTGGTGCCGGTGGCCATCGTCAGCGGTCGCCTGGCGGCCCGCTTCGGGCACCGGCCGCTGCTGGTCACCGGCTCGTTGGTCTACGCGAGCAGCGGCCTGTGGTACTTGCTGGTGCCGGGAGGCGAGCCGCACTATCTGACACAGTGGCTGCCTGGCTCGTTGCTAAGCGGCACCGGCGTAGGCATGACCTTGCCGTCGCTCGGCGCAGCCGCGGTCAATCGATTGCCTGCCGATCAATACGCGGTACGCAGTGCAGTGAACCAGGCAACGCGGCAGATCGGCTCGGTGCTCGGCGTCGCCGCAACCGTTGGGCTGCTCGGGCATGCCAGCCTGCAACGCAGCGACTTCACGCCGCTGTATGCGCTGCATGTTTCGCTGGCCGTGCTCACTGCCCTTCTCTGCCTGCCGGTCGATACCCGGCCGGTGCGGCGATAAGGTTCTCCACCATGCCGGAGCTAACTTCTCAGGCGGGTGTCAGGCGCGATGCGGCCGAGGCGCCGCGCACCAAGCGCAAATAGTCGCTGACTCGCGCGACGCGCCAGTTCGGGTCAATCGCCGCCCTGGCCGCGCGGGCGCGTTGGCAGGCCTGCACCGCTTCCTGGCGCGGCTCGGTCGTCCAGGGTTTCAGATCGGCCGGTAGCCAGGCCAGCTTCAAGTCTGCGGGCGGCGGCGGGCCCTCGCGCAGCCAGGTCTCGGCTTGATGGAAGTCATCACGCCGCATCAGTTCGATCATGTAGTCGCAGGCGGACTGCAGGCTCGGCAGCAGCTTGCCCGGGCTGACCGATACCATTGGCAGCAGCGGCGCCAGCGTGGGCACCAGGTGGTTCGCATACAGCGTGGCGCCCCAATAGCGCTCGGCGGTCTGGCGAAAGTGGGCCAGGTCGCGCACCGGCACGAGGCCGGAAGCCTCCATTGACACAATCTCGACCGGTGGCTTGGTGACAAACACGGTGTCGTTGGACACGTCGACGTACAGCGTGCCCATCTGCAGCGCGTTCTGGAAATACTGCTCGCGCAGTACACCCCAGACCGGGCGCACCCCGCCGCCTTCGGCAATGAAGCCGCGCAGCGCCCGCTCCACCGCATGCTCAGGCCGGCGCAGACGCTCTTGCAGCTGGTTATGCACCTGCTGGGTGATTTCTTCGCAGCGGCCGTAGGGGTAGGCCTTGCCGGCGGCAAAAGGTAATTGCAGCGCCAACACCGTGTCGACCTCGGCGCGCAACGCGCGGCAGTAGTCGAACAGCGCGTCGCCCAGCGGCGCCAGCCAACGCGCCGTCAGCTCGGCCTGGGCCACGTTGGAGGGGGCGATCTGCTGCGGGAGCAGCGGCGTCATCGTCAAAGACATAACTCCAAAGCGGGATGCACACAGGAAGGTGCGGCCATTGTGCAGGCTGAGCGAGGTTCGATGAGGCGTGCACTCGATGAAATCTCAGCAAGAGCGCAGCAAGCGCTCAGCAAATGCGATGTCGGTTTCTATTGCGAGTCGTAATTCTGTGCATACCCTGAACCAGGGAACGGCCTGTCTGGGCCACCTGGGTCTACCGGCTGGTGCTGTTCAGCGGCATCGCGATGCCGCCCTACCACGTCGTCGTCAAGGCGGTCGGCATCTTGATGTTCGTGAGCGAAATGGGCGGTTCATCGGCTCGCCGTTGTGAAACGAGCTGAGGGCCTGGTGGTTGACGTTGTTGACCTGCATTTCCTTGGCCGACGCTTGCTGCGATGCGATGCGATGCGATGCGATGCGATGCGATGCGATGCGGTGTCGGTGCCGGTCTGCGTCTCGCTCATCGCCTTGGACGGGCCCACCAGCTTCTCGGCGCGTTGGCCTATCAGCTTGCCCATGGCTTTGGCAATGGCACCCATCAAACTGTCAGCGCTGGCTCTGCCGCTGCCGCCGCTCTCGCCGCTTTCCTTCAGGTCCTTCGTCACGCTGTCGACGATGTTCTTGGAAACGTCGTCG
>CAHJWV010000679.1 GCA_903643055.1 Burkholderiales bacterium
GCCTTCAGCTTGCGGCCGGTGCGCACGCCGCCAGCCAGCTCCAGCAGCTTGGAGAACGGCGTACCCAGCGGGATCTCGAAATTGCCGGGCTGGTTGACGTCACCGACGACCGAGAAGATCTTTGTGCCGCCGTTGTTCGGCTTGCCGATTTCGAGGTAAGGCTGGCCGCCGTTGCGGATGATCCACGGCACCGCGGCAAAGGTCTCGGTGTTATTGATCGTCGTCGGCTTGCCGTAGAGGCCATAGCTCGCCGGGAACGGTGGCTTGAAGCGCGGCTGGCCCTTCTTGCCTTCGAGCGATTCGAGCAGCGCCGTTTCTTCGCCGCAGATATAGGCGCCGAAACCATGGGCCGCATGCAGCTGGAAGCTGAAGCCCGAGCCGAGGATCTTGTCGCCCAGATAACCGGCTGCACGGGCTTCCTCGAGCGCTGCTTCGAAGCGCTCATAGACCTCGAAGATTTCGCCGTGGATGTAGTTGTAGCCCACACCAATGCCCATCGCGAAGGCGGCAATGATCATGCCCTCAATGACGATGTGCGGGTTGAACATCAGGATGTCGCGGTCCTTGCAGGTGCCCGGTTCGCCTTCGTCCGAGTTGCAGACCAGGAACTTCTGACCGGGGAACTGGCGCGGCATGAAGCTCCACTTCAGACCGGTCGGGAAACCTGCGCCGCCACGGCCGCGCAGCCCGGAGGTCTTGACTTCGGCGATCACCTGGTCTTGCGTCAACGGTGCAGCGGTCTGGCCGTTGAATTCGCCAGTCAGGATCTTGCGCAGGGCCTGATAGCCACCGCGCGCCTCATAGTCTTTCAGCGACCAGTTCTTGCCGTTCAGGCCGTCATAGATCTGGGCGCCGATGTGGCGACCATGAAAGCAGGTTTCGGCACCCGTGGATTGAAAGCGGGACAGGTCCAACACGGGCTGCGACAGGTTCGACATCGTTAAGGCCTCGTTCACTTCGCGCCGGCGCTGCGCAGCGTGTCGACCAGCGCGTCCAGGCGGCCACGGTCCATGAAGCTGCACATCTGGCGGTCATTCACCAGCAGCACCGGGGAATCGGCGCAAGCGCCCAGGCATTCGCTCTTCTGGACGGTCAGCAAGCCATCGGCCGTCGTGCCACCTTCGTCCACGCCGAGCTTCTCGCAGAGGTAGTTCAGCGTCGTCTGGCCATCGCGCAACTGGCACGGCAGGTTGGTACAGACGTTGATCTTGAACTTGCCCAGCGGCCGCTGGTTGTACATGTTGTAGAAGGTCGTCACCTCATGCACCGCGATCGGCGGCATGCCGAGGTATTCAGCGATCTGCTTTTCACTCTCGGCTGAGACGAAGCCCTGCTCCTGCTGTGCAATCGACAGGCAAGCCATCACCGCAGACTGCTTCTGCTCCGCCGGGTACTTCGCCACCTCGCGCGCGAAGCGCTCGAACGCGGCAGCAGACAAAGGCTGTGCTGGCACAGCCGGGGAATTTGTCGTGGGCTTGCTCACCGGTCAATCTCTCCAAACACGATGTCCATCGTGCCGATCACCGCAACGGCATCGGCAATCATGTGGCCGCGCGCCATTTCGTCGAGCGCAGCCAGATGCGAAAAACCAGGCGGACGAATCTTCAGTCGGTAGGGCTTGTTGGCACCGTCGCTGATCAGGTAGATGCCGAACTCACCCTTCGGATGCTCGACCGCCGCATACACCTCACCCTCGGGCACATGGAAGCCTTCGGTAAAGAGCTTGAAGTGGTGGATCAACTCTTCCATGCTGGACTTCATGTCCACGCGCGAAGGCGGCGCCACCTTGTGGTTGTCGGTGATGACGGGACCGGGGTTCTTGCGCAGCCAGTCGATGCACTGCTGGATGATGCGGTTGGCCTGGCGCATTTCTTCAACACGCACCAGATAGCGATCGTAGGTGTCGCCATTCACGCCCAGCGGAATGTCGAAGTCCATGCGCTCATAGACGTCGTAAGGCTGATTCTTGCGCAGGTCCCACTGGATGCCGGAGCCGCGCAGCATCGGGCCGGTGAAGCCGAGGTTCAGCGCGCGCTCGGGCGTGACCACGCCAATGCCCACGGTGCGCTGCTTCCAGATGCGGTTGTCGGTCAGCAGCGTCTCGTAGTCGTCAACGCACTTCGGGAAACGGCGCACGAAATCTTCGATGAAGTCGAGCAGCGAGCCCTGGCGGTTCTCGTTGAGCTGCGCCATGGCCTTCGCATTGCGGATCTTCGAGACCTTGTACTGCGGCATCACGTCCGGCAGGTCGCGGTACACACCGCCCGGACGGAAGTAGGCCGCGTGCATGCGCGCGCCCGACACCGCTTCGTACATGTCAAACAGGTCTTCACGCTCGCGGAAGCAGTAGATGAAGATGTTCATCGCACCGCAGTCCAGGCCGTGCGCGCCGAGCCACATCAGGTGGTTCAGCAAGCGCGTGATCTCGCTGAACATCACGCGGATGTACTGCGCGCGCTCGGGCACGTCGACACCCAGCAGGCGCTCGATGGCCAGGCAGTAGGCGTGTTCGTTGGACATCATCGACACATAGTCGAGGCGGTCCATGTAGGGCAGCGACTGGATGAAAGTCTTGCTTTCGGCCAGCTTTTCGGTCGCGCGGTGCAGCAGGCCGATGTGAGGGTCGGCGCGCTGGATGACTTCGCCATCCAGTTCGAGGACGAGCCGAAGCACGCCGTGCGCCGCCGGATGCTGCGGACCGAAGTTGAGGGTGTAGTTGCGGATCTCAGCCATTAGATGGGCCCCCCAGTCGCTACGCTCCTGCCCCTAAGGGGCGCCGGCTGGCGAACCGGCAAAGCCGGATGCGCTGCCGTTGCTTGATGACGCGGCAGCGCTTCGCTCGCCTTGCAAGTCTTGATGTCGGTGACGGTCATCAATGAAGCCCGCCGTAGTTGTCTTCGCGAATGATGCGCGGCGTGATCTCACGCAGCTCGATCGTCACCGGTTGATAGATGACGCGTTTTTGCTCGGCGTCGTAACGCATTTCGACGTAACCCGAGGTCGGGAAGTCTTTGCGGAACGGGTGGCCGATGAAGCCGTAGTCGGTCAGGATGCGACGCAGATCGACATGGCCTTCGAACAGGATGCCGTAGAGGTCGAATGCTTCGCGTTCGAACCAGTTGGCCGAACTCCAGATAGGCGTCACCGACTCCACCGATGGAAGATCGTCGTCCGGGCAAAACACCTTCAGGCGAACACGCCAGTTGTGCGTGATCGACAGCAGGTGCGAGACCACGCCATAGCGCGGACCTTCCCGCGGAATGTCTTTGTAGGCCGAGTAATCAACGCCACAGATGTCCACCAGTTGCTCGAAACGAAGCGCGGGGTCGTCGCGCAAGCTCAGTGCGGCAGAGAGGTAGTCGGATGCCGCGACAGTGACGGTGAGTTCACCCCGGTCGCGCACCAGCTTTTTCAGGCGTTCGCCCAGATTGGATTCCAGCGCGGTTTGCAGGTTATCGAGTTTGCTCATGGCGCGGAATCAGCGGGCAATGGTGTTTTCGCGGCGGATCTTGGCCTGCAATTGCAGGATGCCGTAAAGCAGCGCTTCGGCCGTCGGAGGACAGCCCGGCACATAAACATCCACCGGCACGATGCGATCGCAGCCACGCACGACGGAGTAGCTGTAGTGGTAATAGCCGCCACCGTTGGCGCATGAACCCATCGACAACACCCAGCGCGGTTCGGCCATCTGGTCATAGACCTTGCGCAAGGCCGGCGCCATCTTGTTGCACAGCGTGCCGGCAACGATCATCAGATCGCTTTGCCGCGGGCTGGGACGAAACAGCATGCCGAAGCGGTCAATGTCATAACGCGCTGCGCCAGCGTGCATCATTTCGACCGCACAGCAAGCCAGACCAAAGGTCATCGGCCACAGCGAGCCGGTCTTGGACCAGTTGATGACTGCATCCAGGCTCGTGGTCACGAAGCCTTCTTTGAGAACGCCTTCGATGCCCATGTCAGACCTCTTTCACTTCAGCAAGAAGAAGCTTGCAAGTAAACGCAAAGAAAATAAACGCAGAGAAGAAGCTTGCCTTGGGGAAGCTCATCATTCCCAGTCCAGGGCACCCTTTTTCCATTCGTAGGCAAAGCCCACGACCAGAATGCCCAGAAAAATCATCATTGACCAAAATCCGATGCTGCCAATCTCGCGCAGCGACACTGCCCATGGAAAGAGAAAGGCAATTTCCAGGTCAAACAGAATAAAGAGAATGGCCACGAGGTAGTAGCGCACATCGAATTTCATGCGCGCATCTTCGAAGGCCTCGAAGCCGCATTCATAAGGAGAATTCTTGGCTGCATCAGGACGATGCGGGCCGAAGATAAAGCCGATCACCTGCGGTGCCACACCAACCCCTACGCCGACCAGGATGAACAAGATCACAGGAAGGTAAGAGGCCAGATTCATGGTGGGCGATGGCTTGGTATGACAGCAAGGCGCGGCGGTGCGCCTTGCTGATCGATCTGGTGCCGACGGCGAGACTCGAACTCGCACAGCTTTCGCCACTACCCCCTCAAGATAGCGTGTCTACCAATTTCACC
>CAHJWV010000680.1 GCA_903643055.1 Burkholderiales bacterium
GCCGCGCGAGGTGGGAATGATGTGTTCCCTTGTCAATGTATCGGTGTGGAAGCGGCCGCCGCAATAAGCGCAGACCAGCCGATCTCGGGCAAACAGCTTCGGGTTCGACAGGGCCGGGGTTTGTCGCCACGCTCGGCTAGGGACCGCGCCGCGCACGGCGATGATCGGATGAACCTCGATGCGAGACTGCAGGCCGGTGCGCTGCTGCATGCCGCCGCGAAGGACATAAAACGCATCTCCCAGCGTCCACGCTACGCCGTCACTGGCATAGATGATCGCCGCTTCTTTGGCCGAGATCCACGATTGAGGTCGGCCGGAAACATCGAGCTGCAGCACTTCCACGGATGATTCTCCTTGGTGGAGAGTAATCCAATATGCGCGATTTGCTCAATAGATGTTGAATCCCGCGAAACCTCGTCATTAGGAAGTCACCGTTCAAGCGGCGGGATAAAGCCCACGCGTGCGGGCCATCAGCCGAGTCAGGCCAAGCACGGTGTCGATGTGGGGCGTCGGCATGCCCATTCGCAGACCGATGTCGCGCACCGCGCCGACCAAGGAGTCGAGTTCTAACGGGCGGCCGGCCAGACTGTCTTGCAGCATGGATGTCTTGAATGCACCCAGCTGGCGGGTGACGGCGATGCGTTCTTCTCCGGATTGTTCAATCGGGCAGCCGATCAACGCACCGATGTGTGCTGCCTCGGCCATCGCTCGCAGCATGAACTGCCAGACCAATTCGTCGTCGAGGATGTGGTCGGCGGTCGCGCCAGTCAGCGCCGAGACCGGGTTGGTCGTCATGTTGCCCCACAGCTTGAACCAGATTTCGCGGCGCACGTCGGCGCTGTGTTCGGTATCAAAGCCCGCCCCTTGCAGCGCGGCCACAACCGATGCCGCTCGGTCTGACGTGCCGCCCAAGGGTTCGCCGACGATCAGCCGGTTGCCAAAGGCATGCACGATCAAACCCGGTTCGGGTTGGCTCGCGGCCAGGTGCACAACCGCCCCCAGCACCTGGGCGAACGGGATGGCTGCGGCGATCAACCCGCCGGGGTCCACGCTGGGCAATTGCCACTCGCTTGCATTGAGCTTCTGAGACGGCGCGGGTGTTTGCAGAAACCACCAGGGCACACCGTTCATTGCCGGCAAAACGAGGGTGTGCGGCGCTAGCAGCGGCTGCAGCGCGGTCACGGCGCTCGGCAAAGACGGGCCCTTTAGCGCAACGATCACCAGATCTTGCGGGCCGATGTCATGGCTGTCTTGTTGGGCATTGATCTGCGCACTGAACTCTAGATTGGCGCTTCGTATCCGCAGGCCATGTCGCCGAACCGCAGCCAAGGTGGCACCGCGTGCGACCGCCGAAACTTCCTGACCTGATTGCGCCAAGCGCGCGGCCATCAACCCACCTACGGCCCCAAGGCCTATGACTGTGACTTTCATGGATGTCATCCTACCCATGCCATTGCTTGTCTTTGATGAAGCGTGCAGGGCTTCGAGTGAATGCAAAAAAGAGAGTGGTCAGGCGCTGCCGTTACGTATTTGCTTGGAATAATCTGTAAAAATAGAACGACCGTTCGTTCTATTTTTAGAGCCCCTGCGTGACCAAGCCCGTGAATGTTGCCGTGAAACCTGTGCGCGACCTGCCCAAGATGATGCAAAAGGGACAGCAAACGCGCGTGGCGATTCTCGAAGCTGCGTTGGGTTTGGCATCCAGCATGGGCCTGGAAGGGCTGTCGATTGGCGCGCTGGCCGAGACCATGCGGATGAGCAAATCGGGTGTGTTCGCCCATTTCGGCTCACGCGAAGAATTGCAAATCTCGGTGATTCGCGAGTATCACGCCAAGTTTGAAGAAGAGGTCTTCTTTCCCGCGATGCGCATCAAGCGCGGCCTGCCTCGTTTGCGCGCCTTGTTCGAGAATTGGATTCGGCGCGTATCGATCGAGGTAGATTCCGGCTGTATCTATATCAGTGGTGCCGTCGAATTCGATGACCGGCCGGGGCTGGTGCGTGATGCGCTGGTGACCATGGTGCATGCTTGGCATGAGGCGCTTCAACGGGCCATTTGCCTTGCGATCTCCGAGGGACATTTGCGCAAAGACGTCGACCCAGCGCAGATGCTGTTCGAGATGCACGGCTCCATCCTTGCGCTGCACCATGATGCTCGTTTTCTGAGGTTGCCCGGCGCACCTGAGCGCGCTCGCGCGGCTTTCGAGCGGGTGCTGAGCCACTACGCCGTGCCGGACGATCTGTCTTCATTGCCCACGCGAACTGCGGTTCGTGCTGTGCGCCGTTAGTTCAACCAATTCAAACTGACGAACTTTCTTCGTCCGATCCAATCACTTTTCTCAAGGAGTTCACGATGGCCCAGTACACCCCCCCCTTGCGCGACATGCAGTTTCTGATGAACGAGGTGCTGAATGTGCCGGCGGAACTCCATGCGCTGCCACGGCATGCCGACATCGATGCCGACACGATCAATGCAGTGCTCGAAGAAGGCGGCAAGTTCGCTTCGCAAGTGATTTTTCCGCTGAACCAGAGCGGTGATGAAGAGGGTTGCACGCTCAACAAGACCACCCATGACGTGACCGCGCCGAAGGGCTTCAAAGAGGCCTACAAGCAATACGTCGAAGGCGGCTGGGCGGCGCTGAGCTGCGACCCGACCTACGGCGGCCAAGGCTTGCCGCATGTGGTGAATCAGTGCTTCTACGAAATGCTCAATTCGGCCAACCAGGCCTGGACGATGTACCCGGGCCTGTCGCACGGTGCGTACGAAGCGCTGCATGCGCACGGCACCGAAGAGCAGAAGAACACCTTCCTGCCCAAGCTGACCAGCGGTGAATGGACCGGCACGATGTGCCTGACCGAGCCGCATTGCGGCACCGACCTCGGCATGCTGCGCAGCAAGGCCGAGCCGGTAGGCGATGGCACCTACAAGATCACCGGCCAGAAGATCTTCATCTCGGCTGGCGAGCATGACATGGCCGACAACATCATCCATCTGGTGCTGGCCCGCCTGCCGGAAGCGCCGGAAGGCTCAAAAGGCATCTCGCTCTTCGTGGTGCCAAAGTTCCATGTGAAGGCCGATGGCAGCCTCGGTGAGCGCAACGGCATCTTTTGCGCGGGCCTGGAGCACAAGATGGGCATCCATGGCAACGCCACCGCCCAACTGGTGCTGGAAGACGCCGTCGGCACCTTGGTCGGCCAGCCCAACAAGGGCCTGGCAGCGATGTTCGTGATGATGAATGCGGCTCGCCTGGGCGTGGGCATGCAGTCGCTCGGGCTGACCGAAGTGGCCTATCAAAACGCCGTGGCTTACGCGAAAGACCGCATCCAGATGCGCGCGCTTTCGGGCCCGAAGGCACCCGACAAGCCGGCCGATCCGATCATCGTGCACCCCGACGTGCGCAAGATGCTGTTGACTGCGCGCGCTTATGCCGAAGGCGGCCGCGCGCTGGCGATGTGGACCACGCTGCAGCTCGACAAAGAGTTGAGCTCCGACGACGAAGACGTGCGCAAGGATGCGGGCGATCTCGTGGCGCTGATCACCCCGATCGTCAAGGCCTTCCTCACCGACAACGGCTGGATCGCAACCTCGGCCTGCATGCAGGTCTTTGGTGGCCACGGCTACATCAAGGAATGGGGTATGGAGCAGTACGTGCGCGACGCCCGCATCAACATGATCTACGAGGGCACGAACACGATCCAGTCGCTCGATCTGCTGGGCCGCAAAGTGCTGGCCGACAACGGCGCCAAGCTGAAGAAGTTCGGCAAGCTGGTCCAGGAGTTCGTGGAAGAAGAGGGCGTCAGCGAGGCGATGCAGGAGTTCGTGAACCCGCTGGCCGACCTCGGCGACAAGGTCACCAAGCTGACGACCGAACTCGGCATGAAGGCTTTCGGCAACGCCGATGAAGTGGGTGCGGCTGCGGTTGATTACCTGCGCGTTGTCGGCCACTTGGTGTTCGCCTATTTCTGGGCCCGCATGGCCAAGGTGGCACTGGAGAAGCAAGGCTCCGGCGATCCGTTCTATACAGCGAAGCTTGCGACCGCGCGTTTCTACTTCGCCAAGTTGCTGCCCGAGACGGCCAGCCTGATTCGCACCGCGCGCACGGGCTTGAAGCCACTGATGGAGATGGACGAAGCCTTGTTCTGATCTCAGTCAAAACGAAAACATATATTCCAGGAGAAATGATGAATCGCTTGCTGTGGGCGCTGGCCGCCACCTGTGTTGTGACCTCGGCGGCGGCGCAGTCGTCGCCAGCCGGGTTGTGGAAGACGATCGATGACGTCAGCAAGAAAGAGCTGTCGCAGATTCGGATCAATGAATCGAACGGGATATTTACGGGTCACATCGAGAAGCTGCTGAAGGCAGCAGAGGCTGGCCCGAACCTGGTCTGCAAACCTTGCAGCGATGACCGCAAGGACAAACCGATCGTGGGCCTGGAGATTATTCGTGGCGTTGAAAAGAATGCTGACACCGACGCCCTGTGGGACGGCGGAACGATCCTCGATCCTGTGAATGGCAAGACCTACAAATTGCGATTGAAGATGGCCGAGAGCGGCAAGGAATTGGAAGTTCGGGGGTACATCGGTGCGCCGATGTTCGGACGGTCGCAGACCTGGTATCGCGTCGAGTGATGGGCGGCTCTTGGACTGCGGTGCTATCCGGGATGGCCAGGCTCCTGACCTACCCAAAAATCAAACCTGGAGAAACAAGATGAGTCGATTCAATGTTCGCAAGGTGGCCGTGCTCGGCGCCGGCGTGATGGGTGCACAGATCGCCGCCCATCTGGTCAACGTCAAGGTGCCGGTGATCTTGTTTGATCTGCCGGCCAAGGAAGGCCCGAAGAACGGCATCGTGACCAAGGCCGTCGAGGGTCTGAAGAAGATCAAGCCGGCACCGCTCGGCGTGCCTGAAGACGCCTCGCTGATCCAGCAGGCCAACTACGAAGAGCACAGCGAGCTGCTGAAAGACTGCGACCTGATCATCGAGGCGATTGCCGAGCGCATCGACTGGAAGCTCGATCTGTACACCAAGATTGCGCCGTTCATCGCGCCGCATGCGATCGTCGCGTCGAACACCTCGGGCCTGTCGATCACCAAGCTGTCGGAAGTCTTGCCCGAAGAAATCAAGCCGCGCTTTTGCGGCATTCATTTCTTCAACCCACCGCGCTACATGTACCTGGTCGAGTTGATCCCGACCCCGACCACGCGGCCGGAAATCCTCGACCAGCTCGAGACCTTCGTGACCACCGCGCTCGGCAAAGGCGTGGTGCGCGCGAAGGACACGCCGAATTTCATCGCCAACCGCGTCGGCATCGCCAGCATGCTGGCGACCATCAAGGAAGCGGAAAACTTCGGCCTGAGCTATGACGTCGTCGATGACCTGACCGGCAAGAAGCTCGGCCGCGCGTCCAGCGGTACCTTCCGCACCGCCGACGTCGTGGGCCTGGACACCATGGCCCACGTCATCAAGACGCTGCAGGACAACCTGAAGGACGACCCGTTCTACGTCAGCTACGCCACACCGAAGGCGCTGGCGGGTTTGCTTGAGAAGGGCGCACTGGGCCAGAAGACCGGCGCTGGTTTCTACAAGAAGGTCGGCAAGGACATCCTGCGCCTCGACCCGGCCCAGGGCGATTACGTCGCGGGCGGCGGCAAGGCCGATGAGATCGTCGCGCGCATCCTGAAGAAGGCGCCGGCCGAGCGC
>CAHJWV010000681.1 GCA_903643055.1 Burkholderiales bacterium
CCAGCACCACCCTGCTCAGCGCGGTGCGCACGGTGGCTTCAGGGCGTCGCTTCGTGCGGCCTGAAGCCGCGATGGTGCTGGCTGAAGAAGTCGGCCGGCGCAGCGCCACGGCCGAGCTGCGCCGCCGCTTCGAAAGCCTCAGTGAACGCGAGCGCACGGTGCTGACCTTGATCGCGCGCGGCTATTCCACCTCGCAGATCGGTGAGCGCCTGTACATCAGCGCCAAGACCGCCGACACCTACCGGCGCCGCATCAACGAGAAGCTGGAGATCAGCGATCGCGCCGACTACGTGCGCTTCGCCCTCGAGCTGCGCCTGCTGCAAACGGTGGACGAATGCAACCCGGCCTGAGGCCGCTCGCATCGTGGCCCGATCGCATTCAATGCGGTTGAGGCTGCGGCCCATGCGCTCGTCGCGCCGGGCCCTTCGCATCACGCGACCGACAGCTGCGCCGGCTCGGTCTCGACATACGCCTGCATCATCTGCTTCGGCGCATGCATCGTGACGTGCAGGTCGCGCAGCAGCCCCTGCTTCAATCCATAAACCAGGCCGTGGATGCGCAGCTCGGCACCGCGCTCCCACGCGGCCAGCACCTGCGGAATGCGGCTCAGGTTGAGCACCTGGTTGATGGTGTTGAGCTCGACCAGCCGGCGCAGGCGCGCTTCTTCGTCGGGCAAGGCATCGAGTTCGGGCTTGTGTATGCGTGCCGTGGCACGCACCGATGCCAGCCAATGCTCGACCATCAGCGGCGCGCCGCTCTTCAGCGCCGCCTGCACGCCGCCGCAGCCTTCATGGCCGCACACGATGATGTCGGTCACCTTCAGCGCATCGATCGCGTAATGCAGCACCGCGAGCAGGTTCACATCGGTCGGGATCACCAGGTTCGCGACGTTGCGATGCACGAACAATTCGCCCGGCGCCGTCTGCGTCAGCATGTCGACCGGCACGCGCGCATCCGAGCAGCCGATGTAGAGGTACTGGGGCTTGTGCTCACCGGCAATGCGCCTGAAAAAATCAGGTTCATTGCAGGTGCAGCTATCAACCCAGCGGCGGTTGTTTTCCAGCAAGCGGTGAATGGTCATGTGAGACTCCTGATCAGACGAGCGTGAGGAACGAAAGAAACGGGCAAGGCGAGATGCCGCCGGTCAATGCGCCAGCGCGGGCAACGCACCGGGAACACCTTTGAGAATGAGCTCGATGCCGCGCCGGCGCGCCGATTCGCGTTGCTCGTGCAGCAGCTCCACGACATCGCCGTCGAGGTGCTTCGAGCCGCTCGCATCGACCGTGACCTGCGCGCCCACCGGCAGCGATTGCAATGCCGCCTCGATGCGCGCCTTGTTCAAGAAGGTGACCTGATCGGCCAGCTTCATCGAGATCTGCGTGCCGCCTTCGGCATCACGCCGCTCGATCGAGAAGGCATGCCGGCTCGCATCGATCAGCAGAAAAACAATGCCGATCGCCAGGCCCACCGCAATGCCCACCAGCAGGTCGGTTGCCAGGATTGCGATCACCGTGGCGAAGAAAGGCAGCGCATAACGGGGGCCGCGCTTCCACGCGTCAACGGCCTGCTTCGGGTGCGCCAGCTTGAAACCGGTATGGATCAGCACGGCTGCCAGCGCAGCCAGCGGAATCTGGTTCAGCAACAGCGGCACGCTTGTGACCGCGAGCACCAGCAGCACGCCGTGGATGAAGCTCGAACGCCAGGTGCGCCCGCCGGCATCGACATTCGCTGCGCTGCGAACGATCACGCCGGTCATCGGAAGGCCACCGATCAGGCCCGACATCAGATTGCCGGCACCTTGCGCCATCAACTCACGGTGCGGTGACGAGGTGCGCTTCAGCGGGTCGAGCCGGTCGGTGGCTTCCAGGCTCAGCAGCGACTCCAGGCTGGCCACGATCGCCAGCGTGATCGCGATCTTGTAGACCGCCGGGTTCGACAGCGCCAACCAATCGGGTAAGCTGAAATACGAACCGAGGTCTGACAGCGTTTGCGGAACCGGCAGCGACACCATGGCCCGCGCAGGCAAAGCCAGATCGGCCGAGAAGCCTTGCAGCCACCACGCGCCGACCGAGCACACCAGCACGACGGCCAGCGGCGCAGGCAGCATGCGGCGCCAGCGCTCCGGCATGACCTTCGGCCAGTAAGCGAGCAGCGCCAGCGACACCAAAGTCAGCGTGGCCGCCGCCGGCAAAACGCCCGACAGCATCGCGCCCCCACCATTCTTGGCGACCGCCGCATCGATGCCAAAGGCATACGGCATCTGCTTGATGATCAGGATCAACCCGATGCCGGTCAGCATGCCGCGGATCACCGACGACGGGAAAAACCGGCCGATCACGCCGGCCCGAGCCACACCCAACAGCAGCTGCAACACAGCGCCCAGCACCACCGCAGTCAGAAAGGCCGGAAACGAACCCAGCTCGGTGATGGCGGCCAGCACGATGGCCGTCAGCCCGGCGGCCGGGCCACTGACCATCAGCTGCGAACCGCTGAGCCGCGACACCACGAGGCCGCCGATCACGCCGGTGATCAGGCCCGAGGCCATCGGCGCGCCGGACGCCAGCGAGATGCCCAGGCACAGCGGCAAGGCAACCAGAAACACCACCAGGCCGGCGCCCAGGTCTTCACGCCAGGTCGACGTCTTAGCGGCATGGCCTGATGCGGGAGCTGAGGATGAGGTGCCGCGCCGCCAGGGCGCTCGCGACAGCGAATTGGGGAGGGTACGGGCCGGTGATGTCACGTCGAATGTCCTTCTGCATGGGAGGTGTGAGTCAGGCGATCCAGGCCGCCGGCACACCGATGAAGGGCAATATAGAAATGCGGGTTAACCCCGTCTGTCAGAGCCCCACGCGATGTTTGTCAGAGCACGGCGTACAGAAATGTCTTCTGCCCGGGCCACCGGGCGTCACGCC
>CAHJWV010000682.1 GCA_903643055.1 Burkholderiales bacterium
CGGCATGAGCGCTGTCGAATACGCCGCTTCCGGTCACCTTGGCGCCTGACACGAAACGCGCACCACCGCCGATGCGGAACTTCTCGTTCACCGACAGGTAAGCCAGCAGTTCCACCGGGAAACGCTGAAACCTCAGGCTGGCATCACTGCCGCTCGTGCTGTCGACGTGGTAACCGATGTTCAGCTGCGCCGAGACCAGCGGCGTGAAGCGTGCGTCGACGCCCGCCACCAGATGGACGATGCCGCCCGCATGCAAAGTTTCGGAGGTGTCGTTGGTGTACTCGACGCGCGCCAGACGGTCGCCGCCGTACGTCAAGCCGGCACCGACGAACGGGCGCCATGTCACAAGCGCCGGAGCGTCTTGCGCAAACGCGCTGGCGCCGATCAACAGCAGTGCGGCGCAGATGATTCTCTTCATTGTTTTTCTCCCTGAATGCAGCTTGCTGTCGCGGCCCCATGGCCGCGGCGCAGAAGCCGGCCGGGATTGTGCCAGCGAGCCTGCACGCCAGCGTCGCCACCGCAGCCTGGCTTTTAAGCTGCCTTCTTGGCCACTGCCTTTTTCGCGGCCGGTGCCTTGGCCGCGCGCGGCTGGAATTCGAAGGTCACCTTGCCTTCCTTCTTGTCGAAGGCGAGAAAGGCCTTGAACTTGCGGCGCGTCTTGTTGGAGACGAAGTTTTCCAGCAGATCGGTCTTCCCGGTGTCCAGCAGCTTGGTCATCTGCTCGCGGGCAATCGGCTGCTGCAGGATCACCTTGCCGCTCTTGAAGTCGCAAGTCACGTTGGCACCGACGGCATGCTCACAGACATAACTCGCTCCATGCTCGTACACGTGACCCTGATCTTTCGGACAGGAACCCAAAGATTCCTGTCCGGAGAAATCGATCGCTTCGCCCGATTCGCCTTCCTTCTTGGCGTCTTCGCCGAAGTCGAATTCCAGCTTCCAGTTCTTGATCTCGTCGTCGAACACCAGCTTCAGTTCGGCCGTGAAGGGCCAGCCAGCCTTGGAGCGGAAACCTTCCAGCGGCCCGATCTTCTTCTTCGCCAGAAACTCTTCGACCTCGGGCAATTCGAAGCTGCGCCCGCCCGGGATCTTGCCGATCGAGAATCCGCAGCCCTCGCCTTCATGCGCCTCGCCGGCAACAGGCACCACACCATCGTGCTTGCCTGTGCAGGTGAACCGACGGTAGTTCTCCTTGACCACGCCGCCGCAGTTCGGACAGGGTGTTTTCAAGGTCGCGTAGTCGCCCGGGATCGTGTCGCGGTCGTACTCTTTGGCCTTGGCCACGATGCGCTGCGTCATCGCAGCGATCTCGGCCATGAACTTCTCGCGGCTCAGGCGGCCCTTCTCCATCTCCGACAACTGGTGTTCCCAGTTGCCGGTCAGTTCGGGCTTGGTCAGGTCTTCGACGCCCAGGCCACGCAACAGCGTGGTGAGCTGGAACGCCTTGGCCGTGGGGATCATCTCGCGGCCTTCGCGAATCATGTACTTCTCGAGGATCAGGCCTTCGATGATCGCCGCGCGCGTGGCTGGCGTGCCCAGGCCCTTTTCGGCCATGGCTTCGCGCAACTCGTCGTCGTCAATCATCTTTCCGGCGCCTTCCATTGCGCTCAGCAGCGTGGCTTCGGTATAGCGTGCTGGCGGCTTGGTCTTCAGCGGATTGACACTCACGCTTTCGGTGCGAACCTTCTCGCCCTTCTCGACAGCCACCAGGTTCGCATCGTCTTCCTGAGCCTCGCGGCCATACACCGCCAGCCAGCCCGGCTTGACCATCACCTTGCCGTTGGTCTGGAAGCTGTGGTTCTTGCCCTCCACGGTAACGATGCTGATGCGCGTCGTGACTTGGAACTCCGCGGGCGGAAAGAACACCGCGAGAAAGCGCTTGACGACCATGTCATAAAGCTTGGCTTCGACTTCGGTCAGGCTCTTCGGCGCAACGAGGGTCGGGATGATCGCAAAGTGATCCGAGACCTTGGCGTTGTCGAAGATGCGCTTGTTCGGCTTGACATAGCCTTCCTTGAGCGCCTTTGCTGCATGCGGTGCCAGTGCCTTCAGCGGGCCGGGCAGGTCTTCGCCGGCAATCATCTCCATCGTGCTCTTGACGACGCTGACATAGTCTTCAGGCAGCGCTTTGCTGTCGGTCCGCGGGTAGGTCAGCGCCTTGTGCTTTTCATACAGCGCCTGCGCGATCGACAGCGTCGTCTTGGCGCTGAAGCCGAAGCGCGAGTTGGCTTCGCGCTGCAAGGTCGTCAGGTCATACAAGCCCGGTGCGCTCTGGGTGCTCGGCTTCGATTCTTCCGTGACGGCGGCCGGCTGACCGCGCACCGCCTCGGCGATGGCCTGCGCATCGGCCGCATTCCACAAGCGATCGGCACGCTGCTCGGGGTCCTCGGCGTTCTTTTTCCATTTGGGGTCGAACCATTTGCCGTCGTATTCACCGGCCTGCGCCGCAAAGCTGGCCTTGATCTCCCAGTAGTCGCGCGACACATGCTTGCGGATCTTCTCTTCGCGCTCGACGACGATGCTCAGCGTGGGCGTCTGAACCCGGCCGACGGTGGTCAGGAAGAAGCCGCCATCGCGCGAGTTGAACGCCGTCATGGCCCGCGTGCCGTTGATGCCGACCAGCCAGTCGGCCTCGGAGCGGCTGCGCGCGGCCTCGGCCAAGCCTTGCAGGTCGCGATCGGAACGCAGGTTCTCAAAGCCTTCGCGGATCGCTGCAGGCGTCATGCTCTGCAGCCACAGCCGCTTCACCGGATGCTTGCTTTTGCTGTGCTGTTCGATGAGACGGAAGATCAGTTCGCCCTCGCGACCCGCGTCACAAGCGTTGATCAGTTCGGTGACGTCCTTGCGCTTGACCAGCTTGACGATCGCATTCAATCGCCCCTTGCTCTTATCGATCGGATTGAGATCGAAATGAGGCGGGATGACAGGCAGGTTCGCAAAGCTCCACTTCCCACGTTTGACGTCGAATTCCTCCGGCGCCTTGATCTCCAGTAGGTGGCCCACCGCCGAGGTGACGAGGTGATGCTCGCCTTCGAAGTACTCATCGTGCTTCTCGAACTTGCCGGCGGTCGGTGTCAACGCCCGCACGATGTCCTGGGCGACCGATGGCTTTTCCGCAATGATCAACGACTTGCTCATGGCTCTTTCTGTGGTCTGGCGCTGGCACGAGGCCCTGCGCTCTCTACAATCCGGCTTCTCACGCGTATACGCGTACGCACACATGTGCAGGCGCACACACATGCGCACCCATGAATTCAATGTACCCAAAGAAACCGATGACGCAAGCCCGCGCTGCCAAGACCCCCTCTCGCGCACCGGTTGCCCGCAAGGCCAGCACGCCCGAAGCGTCCCCCACCCCGCACAGCGGCCGCCGCATCCAGGTTCGCCGCAGTGGTGTTCATGGCAAAGGGGTCTTCGCGGTGACCACCATCCGCAAGGGTGAATTGATCCAGGAATACAAGGGCGAAGTCATCTCCTGGGCAGAAGCGATGCGGCGTCATCCGCAAAACCCGGATGACCCGAACCATACCTTCTACTTCGGCATCGAAGGCGACAAGGCCATCGATGGCAACCACGGAGGCAACTCCTCGCGCTTCATCAACCACGCCTGCAATGCCAATTGCGAAGCCGATGAAATCGATGGCCGCATCTTTATCAAGGCGAAGCGCACGCTGAAGCCCGGCGAAGAACTGTTCTACGACTACGGCCTGACGATCGATGCGCGCTACACCGCAAAGCTGAAGAAAGAGTACGAGTGCCGTTGCGGCGCCAAGAACTGCCGCGGCACGATGCTGGGCCCGAAGACCTGAACGTGGGCGTGCACGAGCCATCGATGAACGACGAACCGCTGAAGTGGCAGGCCGAGACGCTGTGGGAGCAACTGGAACCCTTGCTGCCCGGGTTGAGCGTCGAGGTGGTGGCCCGCAGCCCATCGACCAACACGGCCTTGCTGGAGCGCGCGCGTGTTCGTGTGGATGCCGCCAATGACAGCGCGCAGGTCCGGCGCAGCATCGAAA
>CAHJWV010000683.1 GCA_903643055.1 Burkholderiales bacterium
GCCGAGCGCGCACCCGCCGCCGCACCCGCGCCTTCGGCCCGTTGCGGGCCTTGTTGCTGGGCGGTGGCGGCGAGCGGCGAGGCGCATGCCGGAAGACCACACCGCGGTGCATGCCGCCATGGAACGAAGAGTGATGCCGCTGTTCGCGAGGCGTCTCTTGCGCTTGTGGATTCGTCTGTGTGGCAGTTGCAGATGCATTGGCCGCCGACGGCGGCAGCTGGGACGAGGGCGGCAGCGTCAGCGTCATGTCTGAAAGATGGCGGCGAAGAGGTTCTCGGAAAATTTCGTCAGCGTGGAGCCGGCCCAAGGAGCGGCCAGGATCACGACGCCGGTCACGACCAACAGCTTGACGCCTTGCGAGATGCTCTGGTCTTGCAGCGAAGTGATGGCCTGGAAGAAGGACACCAGCAGGCCCACCGTGGCGGAGATCAGCACGGCGGGCAGCGAGAGCATCACGCACATCAGCAGCGCTTCGGTGGTCAGTTGGATGACGACGTCATAAGTCATGGATGCAAATCCGGTGGGTGGATCAGGTGATGCGTGGATCGGTGGGTCTCGAACGTTCGGTAACCCGTCAGCGGTAGGTGAGCAGCAGGCCATGAACAAGCCGAGACCAGCCGTCGAGCGTGACGAAGAGCAGCAGCTTGAACGGGATGGCCACGTTGGTTGGTGTGACCTGTGACAGGCCCATGGCCAGCAGCACATTGGCGATCACGATGTCGATCACGATGAACGCGAGGTACAGCAAAAAGCCGATGCGAAAGGCGGCCGTCAGCTCGCTGAGCAGGAAGGCCGGCGCGAGCACGATCAGGTCGTCTCTCTTCAGCTTGGCGGCTTCTTCGGGCGGCCAGATGATCGTGGCCGACTTCAGGAAGAACTGCTTCTCGCGCTCTTCGGCGTGCTTCTCGAGGAACTTGCGGAAGGGCTCGCGGGCGACGTCGGCCGATTGGATCAGCCCAAGCGCCGATGAGCTTCCGTTCTTCAGGTTCGGTGTCATCGCGTCGGTGGCACTGACGAAAACCGGCGCCATGATGTAGCACGACATGATGATCGCCACACCGTTCAGCACGGTGTTAGGCGGCACTTGTTGAACGCCGATGGCATTGCGCAGCAGGCCCAGCACGATCGCGATCTTGGTGTACGAGGTGACCACCATCGCGATGAAGGGCAGCACTGACAGCGACAGTGCCACCAGGACCAGCGATACCGGGTCAGCCTGGAATACCGGTGTCATGTGTGTACTCCATACGGGTGATGCGCACGCCGAGTTGATCGCCGATGGCCACGAGTTGGCCATGGCCGAGAGTCTGCCCATGGCAGACCAGGCGCACGGTGGCTTCGAGCAGCGGCACGTCCAGTTCGATGGCATAACCTGGCCGCATCGTGGACAACTCGGCCAGGCTGATGCGGGCGGTGTCGAGTTCGAAGGCGACCGGCAGCTGCAGGTTTTCCATCGAGCCGCCCGAGTTGTGGGCAGCGGGAGTTTCGTCCGAACTTGAAATGTGAGGGGCTTCTGCGACTTGCAATTTGAACTCCTGCGGATTGATATAAACGGGTGCTTGCAAGGTGCAGCCCACGCCACCGATGAGGGTGTGACCTCGGGTGCCGGCGAGTACGACGTCACCCACCTGAAGCGATGCAATGACCTCACGCGTCCAGTGGCGGACCATCAGCCGGATGCGGGCCCGCATGGCCAGGGACGCGAAGGGAGAGATGTCGGCGCCGGCGCTTTGCTCGGCCAGGGCCAGCAGGCGGTCGACGAGTGCGGCGTCGCAGCGCAACAGGCCACAACGCCAGTCGCCGGCCGACAGGCTGATGGTTCCGACCACGCCGGCATTGCGGCGCCGCGCGGTGATGCTTACCGAGCCCAGCGCGGGTTCCAGGGCCTTCGTCAGCGGGGCCATCAGGTGCGTGGCAACGGCGCATGCCAACACGCTGTCGGGTAAGGCGAGTGCCATCTGAAGCGCGGGGTGATCGGCCAGATCGACGGCCACTTCAAAGCCACCGTGATCGGTATCGAAAGACAGTACCCAGGGCAGTGAAATCGGCCGGCCTGCGATGGACAAGGTCTGCAAATCCAGGGTTCGACTGAGCCAGCGCTCGAAATGGGCATCGAAGGCCAGCCGGCGCATCTGGGCTTCGGGCAGCGTCATCGTCGTCAGGCGCGCAGCCAGCGACTCGATGTGCTGTGGCCCGGAGGCATGGACGGGAACGAGGCGTGTCATGTGAGGTCGATGTCGATTTCTTTGGAAAAGGGGAGTGCTTTCTCCAACAGGGCGTGGAGTGCGTCTCGGTGTTGCAACACTAAATCGAATGAGCGCGTCGACTGGGTGTGGAAGCGAAGCTGCAAGCGGTGAGGCGAAAGAGAAATCCTCAATTCGGTTTCCGGCAGGGCACTCGGATTGATCGGCACCACCACCGACCAGTTCTCAAACGACGGGTCGGCGTGCCGGCACATGGCGGCGATCGTGCGCACGATCGCCGCATCCCAGTCGGGTGGTGGCGGCGTGAAACTGACGTTCATCCATGGCGCTTCCGGCGCGATGGCGACCTCGGGCTGGGTGACGCTGTCTTGCCCCTCGGCGCGCGGCTGTGCGGGAGCGACGGCGCGGCGCAGCAGCGCCGCGGTATTCGCCGGCGACGGGGTTTCGGTGGCGGTGGCCGGGCGCTTGGCCGACCCATGGGCCGATGTGGGTGGGGCCGATGTCTTGTCGGGTGACTCGCTTGCGGCGCTGCGGCGCGGGCCGGGCTCGACGCGCTCGCTGCGCCGGGTCGAATTCAGCGCACGCTGGAAGCGGTCGAACTGGCGCACCTCGATCGCGCTGCGGGCAAGCGGCGGCCCGACGATGATGCGCCGCAGCCGGCGGATGTCTTGGTCGCTCATGCCCCGAGCTCAGCTCAAGGCAGCACGCGGCCGAGCGGGCGCAGCTCCACCTGGCCACCGAGTTCCTGATAGGAATAGACGCGCACCCAGTCGAGCTTCGATTCGATCATTTTCTTGACATAGCGGCGGATGTCCATCGACGTGACCACCGCCACGCCGCGGTTCGGAACGCTGCCCGAGATCTTCAAGACCTTTTCGGTGATCGCCGCGGCGCTCTCGGGTGCCATCGCGAGGTAGTTGCCGGCGGGCGTCGGCTTGATGCACTGGCGGATCGATTGCTCGACGCTGGCGTCGAGCAGGATCGCGGAGATGAAGTTCTGGCCGGCGCTGGCTTCGAAGGCGAGGTAGCGGCCGAGATCGCCGCGTACATATTCGGTCAGCAGCAGCATGTCCTTTTCCTTCGGGCCCCAATTGATGAGGCTCTCGAAAATGGTGCGCACGTTGCGGATCGGTACCTGTTCTTCGAGCAGGCGGCGCAGCACTTCGGCGATCCGCTGCGCCGGTAGCACCTTTTGTACTTCGGCCACCAGGCCGGGGTAATCGGGGGTGGCCTTGTCGACGATCCACTGCACTTCCTGGACGCCCATGAAGAGGTGCGCGTTCTGGCGCAGCATCATCATCACCTGGCGGGCGATCACCTGTTCGAGGTCCAGGCACTGCAGGCGGGTTTCTTCCGAGACCTGGCCCGGCGCGATCCACAGCGATTCAGCCTGGTCCAGCAGCGGCCCGTGGCGCACGGCCTGGGCGGCCAGCGGCGAGTCGGCCGCGATCACCCACAGCATGCGCTCCGCTGGCAAGTTAACCAGCTTGACCGGCACGTCGTTGATCAGGATCTCGAAGCTCAAGTCTTTCAGGTCGGGCGACACCCACATGCCGACACCGGGGAACGGAACACCGAGCAGCGATTGCAGGCTCAAGCGCTCGCGCTCCATCGCGACATCGAGACTGCCGGCAACGACCTGGCTGGCCAGGCTCTTCGACATGCGGATCGCCAGTGGCTTGGCGAAGTGCGGTGCGTCTTGCATGATCGCCGGCGCATCGCCCTTGCCGCCTTCGCGCTGCATCGCCGACATCGGCGTCGAAATGATCGTCTCGCCTCCGCCGCCGCGGCGTTGCTTGGCCAGGCTATAGCCGGCCGCGGCCAGGCCGATCGACAAGGCGAGGAACTGAATCGCCGGAAAGCCCGGCACCAGCGCGAAGGCTGCGACGAGGCCGGAGGCGAGGTACATCGCGCGCACGTTGGTCGTCAGCTGGGCAAAGATTTCTTCGCCGAGCGAGCGTGGCTTTTTCTCGTGTTCATCGGCCACCCGGGTGATCAGCACGCCTGCGGCCACGCAAATGAAGAGCGAAGGGATCTGCGACACCATCGCGTCACCGATCGACAGGATGGCAAAGCGGTTGGCGGCTTCGCCAGCGGTCATGCCGTGATACATGATGCCGACGACGATGCCGGCCAGGATGTTGACCATCGTGATGATCAGGCCGGCGATGGCATCGCCCTTCACGAACTTCATCGCGCCGTCCATGCCGCCGTGCATCTGGCTTTCCATGCTCAGCATCGCGCGCTTCTTGCGGGCCTCTTCGCCGGTCAGGTGGCCGGCGCGCAAGTCGGCGTCAATGCTCATCTGCTTGCCCGGCATCGCATCGAGCGTGAATCGGGCGCCGACTTCGGCTACGCGCTCCGAGCCCTTGGAGATCACGATGAACTGCACGATGGTGATGATCATGAACACCACGATGCCCACGACCAGGTTGCCGCCCACCACCAGTTCACCGAAGCTTTCGATCAAGTGGCCCGCATCGGCGTTGAGCAGAATCGATTTCGTCGATGCGATGTTCAGCGAGAGCCGAAACAGTGTGGTGAACAGCAGCAGCGCCGGGAACGACGACAGCGCGACGGCGTTCGGAATGAACAGCGAGGTCATCAGCAGCAGCACGCTGATCGCCAGGTTCAAGGCCAGCAGGCTGTCGATCGCCATCGTTGGTAGCGGCAGGATCATCAAGCCGACGATCGCAACGACCAGCAGGCTCATCGCCACGTCGTTGCCGATGCCGGCTTTGTTGGTTATCTGAAACTTGGCCATGGAGCTTTCTCGTTGATGTGGAGGGGCAAGAGATCAATGGCGGGTGGTGCTGCCGGGCGGTGTCGAAGCGGCATCCAGCCCCATGCGCTCGACCATCGCGACCCAGCGCAACACGGCGGCAACGGCATCGAACAGCTCTTCGGGCATCACGCCGTTCAGGCGCACCTTGAACAGCGCACGGGCCAGTTCAGGGTTGCCGACCACCGGCACGTTGTGGGCTTCGGCGATCGAGCGGATGGTGAAGGCTTCGTTGTCGATGCCTTTGGCCACGATCGTTGGCAGCGGCGTTTCACCGGGCTTGTAATAGAGGGCCACGGCGTAGTGGCTCGGGTTGGTCACGACCACGGTGGCCTTCGGCACCGTGGTCTCCGGTGGCGAGTTCGCGAGCTCGTGGGCCAGCTGCTTGCGCTGGCCCTTGATCTGCGGGTCGCCTTCCATTTCCTTGTATTCGCGCTTGATCTCGTCCTTGCTCATGCGCTGGTCACGGAT
>CAHJWV010000684.1 GCA_903643055.1 Burkholderiales bacterium
CTTGGTTCGTGCCATGCCTTGCTCCGCTGATGCAAGGCGCCAATCATGGCAGAAAATTACTTAAACGAACAGTATTGTGTCAGGTCTTGAGATGGCCTGCAATCAAGTTGCAGACCTTATCCACACTTTGTCATGTCCCATTCACGGCCAACAGCCGCGAAAAGAGCAGTGCTTCGCGCTGCGTTTTCCTGTATCCGCAGTCAGCGAATCACCTGCACGACGTTGGTTTGGTCTTTCGAGCTCACAACATCGTTCCGTGAGCTTTACCCGACTGCTGCCTGAGAAATGTCAAAGTTAACCATCGAATCAGAACAAGAAGGCTCTGAAGGCTGAGGAGGCCCAACCAACGACTGGAACTTTGATCTCCGGCCAGCGCCAAGAGAGAACGGCTTCATTGCAACGCAAGCTGGGAGATCTGGGCGCTGGTTACGTCATGTGGCCTGCCGTGATCGACTAATAGCGGACAGGCCGATAGGTCAATTGATTGCTGATTGAAGCTCCAAAGCACGGGGCGGCATGATGCTCGCGGTGTCGCTGAGGCTTGCTTGCTCAACGACTGTCCATCGATGGCGGTGCGGGTCTGTGACAGAGGCTGCTGGCGGGCTCATTGGCTGGGCCGCCTGTAAGCCAAGCCAGCACCAAGCCCCAGCCCGCAAAGGAAATCAAGTAACGGTCAAGATGAATGGCTTGGGCCAGGCTCAAGTCGTCGTCTGCACATGCAGCCGGCTGGTCTTGCACCGGTGCAGCGCGCGGTAATGTTCCAGCGGTCGGCCATTGGGGCCGTAGGCGATCGACTCGATGCGCAGCAGCGGCTCCGGGTCGTGCATCTGCAGCAGCTCGCAGGTCTGGGCATCGGGCAGCACCGCGTCGATCCAGCGCTCGGCGCGAACGATGCGCAGGCCGTACTGGCGGCGCAGCACGTCATACAGCGAGCGGTTTTCGAGCCGCGTGCGGTGCAGGCCGGGTGCGAGGTCGGCGGGCACCACAGTCTCGACCAGCAATTGCAGCTCGCCATCGACGCTGCGCAAGCGCTTCAGCGCGACCACCAGATCGGCCGCGGCGAGGCCCAGCGAGCTGGCTTCGTGCGGCGTGGCGGCGCGCTGTTCCTGCCGCAGCACTTGCGTTCGCACGGTGCGGCCCTTGCGTTCCATCTCATCGGAAAAGCCGAGCACCGTCGAGACGAAGTCTTCATCGCGTTCGCGCGCAGAGACGAATGCGCCTTGGCCTTTGATCTTGTAGATCAGCTGGCTGCGTACCAGATCGGCCAGCGCTTCGCGCACCACGATGCGTGAGATGCCGAACTGCTCGCCGAACTCGGCCTCGGTCGGCAGCTTGGTGCCTACCGGCAACTCGCCTTGCAGGATGCGGCTGCGCAGTGCATCGCGAAATTGCGTCCACAGCGGCGCGCTTGAAGTTCTGTCCAGGGCTGCGGGCGAGGGGGTGCTCAAACTGTTCACGTTGGAAGGGGCATGGGAATCGAATCAGCGGGCAATGATGCATCGAAAGACGAGGCTTTGTCGGCAGGCCGGGCAGCAAGGTGGCCGAGGCGAACGCCATGCCGCTCACGCAGCGTGGCAGTGCAGATTTGCTGTTCATCGTATCGACGGGCGCGGTCCCAGCCCAGCGCCTCACCGGCCACCTCGGCCATCTCGGCGATCAGTTCATCGGTGACCTGGCCGCGAATGGCCAGCAGCGTGCGCCGGATCAGCAGGTCGCTCAGATGAACCACACCGGTCTGCTGGCAGAGGTAGCGCAGCTCGGCGGCGGAATAGCCCGGCGCGTGGCGCAAGGGCGTGTCACCGCTGGCCGCAAACGATTCGGCCAGTGCGCGCGCCCGCGAGCCATAACGCTCGACCAGATCGCAGGCACGCTGGCGGCTCAGCGCATGGGTGGCGGCAATGCGGTCGATGAAGCGCGCCAGCGCGGGCGCGTCGGCCGGCAGCTGCGCGCCGCCGCCAATCGGCAGGCCTTCGGTCGATGCCACGCGGGTTCGCCCCAGCTCGCGAAGCACGGCGTCGCTGGCCTGCTCGGCCAGCGCGCGGAAGGTCGTCCATTTGCCGCCAACGAGGTTGATGGACGGGATCGCTCGCACGCCCTGCGGCGGGTCGATGACGACCGAATGGTCGCGCGAGATCTGGCCCGGCTTGTCGGCATCCGATCGCGCCAGCGGCCGCACGCCGACATAGGTGTAGACGACGTCGCCGTGGCTGAAGGCGAGGTTCGGGAAAGCTTCGCACAACACATGCAGCAGGTAGGTGATCTCGGCCGGGTCGGTCTTGACCTGGTCGGGGTCGTCGACCGGAATGTCGGTCGAGCCGACGAGCACGCGGTCGAGGAAGGGGTAGACGATGCAGACGCGGCCGTCCATCGCCTCGAAATAAGCCATGCGCCCGTCGAGCGCCTGGCGCAGTGCCGGATGGTCGAGTACCAGGTGCGAGCCCTTGGTGCCCATCACGCGCGAGCCGTGGCCGCCTAACGCGACGTTCGAGCGGTCGAGCCAGGCCCCGGTGGCGTTGACCACCGAGTCGGCCGTGACCTGCAGCAGTTGACCGGTGACGCGATCGCGCAGCTTCAGCGCCTGGCCTTCGCAGCCGATCAGTTCGCAGTAGTTCGACGCGGCCGAGGCCGGCTGATCGCGGCAGGCATCGGCAATCAGTTCGAGGATCAACCATTCAGGGTGCGTGATCCAGGCGTCGAAATAGGTGGCCGTCCAACGAACCGAGGCGCGGAACAGCTGCCGGTCGCCCGGCGGCACGCGCTCGATGTGGTGGCCCGGCATGACGCGCTGGCGCCGGCCCAGCCAGTCATAAAGGCGCAGGCCCAGGCCGACGACGAACAGGCCGCGCGTGCGGGGCGAGCTGCTGATGCCGATGAACCTCAGCAGGCTGCTGAGCAAGCCGCCGAAGAGGGTCGACAGCGGCACCATCGTCTTCAGCGGGCGGACCAGGTGCGGCGCGTTGCGCAGCAGCCGGTTGCGTTCACGGGTAGCTTCGGCCACCAGCGAGAACGAACCGTTTTCCAGGTAGCGCAGGCCGCCGTGGATCATGCGTGACGGGGCGCTGCTGGCGCCTGCGGCGAAGTCGCCCTTGTCGATGATCAGGCAGTCGATGCCTTGCAATGACAGGTCGCGGAACACGCCGACGCCATTGATGCCGCCGCCGACGATCACGGTCGAGAAATGCCGGCCTGCCAGTGCGGCCGGCCGGACGGGGGGCAGGTCGCGCTCGCTCATCGCAGCGTCTCTGACAGGTGATTGAAGCTGGGTGCCATGCTGTGAAGGAGTTCGTTGAAGGCCAAGGGGAAGTCGCGGTGGGCTGACATGTCGTCGCAGCCGGGCTCGACCTGCTCGCGTGGTGCGGGCAGCAGGCTGGCGCCGATGCCGTGATCGCCCTCAGCGCCCTCGGCGACATCGGCTGCGTGGACTTCACCGCGCCCGCGTTGCGACAGCGCGGCATACAACGCCGCGCCGCGTGCGCCGGTTTCGTCGTCGCCGCAGCGTTCGACCGGGTGGCCGAGGAAGGAGGCCAGGAGGCGCACGAGGCGCACATCGCGTGCACCCCCGCCCAGCGCCGTGACGCGGCCGGGCGCGCCCAGGCCCCCGTCATTCAAGCGCATCAGGTGGTGTGCATGCAGCGCGATCACGGCTTCGACGACCGCACGCGCCATGTGCGTGCGGTCGTGGTGGCCCTTCAGGCCGATGAAGCCGGCCGATGCGCCGGGCGGCGAGCTGCCGCCGTTGATGAAGGGCAGGAAGCGCAGGCCGCCAGCGCCCAGCGGCACTTGCATTGCGCAGTCGATGACGGCTTCGGTGCCCGCAAAGCCGACCGTGCGCGCCAGCCAGGCGATGTTGGCCATCGACGACGGGCTGTTTTCCATGTAGAGCCGTCGCGCGGGGTCGCCGAAGTTGACGATGTTGCCGACCGCCGGCTTCGGCGCGAGCGTCGGGCCGATCACGGCGTTGACGCACCAGGTGCCGAGCACCGCCACCGAATGGCCGCGCTCCGCGGCGCGCACCGCGGTCATTGATGCCAGCAGGTCGATCGCGCCGGTGGCCACCGGCAAGCCGGCAGGCAGGCCGCACGAGCGGGCTTGTGACACAGTGAGATAGCCCATCACCGTGCCGCTCGGGCGCAGCGGGGGGAAGACGCCGCCGGCGAAGTCAGGAAGGCCGGCGAGTTCGAAGGCGCGTGACGACCAGCCGCCGTGCACCAGCGACAGCAGGCCTGCGGTGCTGGCATCGCTGGCGTCGGTCGCGATCTCGCCGGTCAACAGATAAGCGAGATAGTCTTTGGCGAACAACAGCCGCTGAACTTCGCCGCGCTGGATGGCATCGGTGCCCAGCAGCTCGGCGGCGATCAGCGTCGGTTGGCCCGACCACGGCTGGCATCCGACTTCATCGAACAACTCCGCGCCATGGCGGCGCGTCAGCGCGCGGGCGCGGGCGTTGGCGCGTTGATCGGTCGACGCGACGGCGCAGCCGCGCACCAACTGCTGATTCGCATCGAGCGCATACAGGCCCGCGCCATGGCCGGTGCAGCCGATCGCTCGGAGGTCTTGAACGCGCGCACCGAGCTTCGCCGACACCGCGCGCAAGGCCTCGCCGAGGGCCGACGCGATGGCTTCGCCACTCAGTTCGCAGCCCCCTTCGGGCAGGCGTTGATAAGGCAGTTCGATGCCGGCCACGGCGAGCGCCAGCCCGCTTCCGGCCTCGAAGGCAACGGCCTTCAAGCTGCTGGAGCCGAGGTCGATGCCGATGAAAATGTGTGATCGCATGTTATGACATCGTCTACAGATCCTTACGGGAATATAGCAGCGTTTCCCCTAATCTAAGTTGGGTGAGCGTATCCTATATCCTATTGCTGTTATGACAGCAGCGCGTCGCTGCACGGTCAAACCCAGGTGAGACAGGAGAGCGCGATGAGGAGAGACTTTCTGAAAGCCGCTGCGGCGGCGGGCGCCGGATTTGCGGGCAATGCCGCGCTGGCACAGACGGCGGCGGCCCCGGCCGGGCTGCGCGGCAACCCGGGCGACGTCTACGTGATGAACGTGATGGTGTCGGGCGTCGAGTACTGGTTCCCGGTCTACGAAATGATGAAACAGCTGGGGCGCACGCTGGGCGTTCGCACCCGCTACACCGGCACGCCGGAATACGACGTCAACAAGCAGCTGGCCTCGTTCGAGCAAGAGCTGGCGCGCAAGCCGGCGGGCATCCTGCTGCACCCGATGAACCCCGATCCGTTCATCGAGCCGATCAACCGGGCCGCGGCGATGGGCATCCCGGTCGTGACCTTCGCGGCCGATTCACCGAACTCGAAGCGGGTGTCGTTCGTGACCTCCGACAACGAGCGTGAAGGCGCGCAGGCGGCCGATGCGGTGGCCGGCGCGATGAACGGCAAGGGCGAATACGCCGTGCTCGAGAACCCCGGCCAAGACAACCACGACCGCCGCGTCGCGGCCTTCATCAACCGCATGAAGACCAAGTACCCCGGCATGAAGCTGGTCGGCCGCGCGGCCAGCAACCAGGACCCGAACAAGGCTTATCAGGCCAGCCTGAGCCTGGCGCAGGCCAACCCGAATCTCGGTGCGCTGTTCATGCCGGAGGCCAACTCGGCGCTCGGCGCGGCGCAGGCCAAGGTCGAGTCGAAGAAGAACATCAAGGTGCAGTGCTGCGATGTCAACGCGAAGATCCTCGACATGATCAAGGCCGGCGATGTGTTCGGCTCGGTCAACCCGAACCAGGGCGTGCAGGGCTACATGGGCATGATGATGCTGTTCCTGGCCAAGAACGCGCAGCTCATCGACCCGATGAACGATGCCAAGCGCAACGGCCAAAACCCGATGGCCGTGCCCTTTCTCGACAACGGCCTGTCGGTCGTCAGCAAGGCCAATGCCGACGACTTCTATTGGGACAAGTACCTCGCTCGCCGCGGCACCAAGGGCATCAGCGAATGATGCATGCCGCGCCCTTGCTCTCGCCTTTGCTCTCGCCTTTGCTTGAACTGCGAGGCATCTGCAAGCAGTTCGGCGCGTCACGCGCGCTGGCCGGTGTGCACTTCTCCCTGCGCGCCGGCGAGATCCACGCCTTGTGCGGCGAAAACGGCGCCGGCAAGTCGACGCTGATGAAGGTCATCGATGGCATCCATCAACCCGACGCGGGCGACATCCTGCTCGGCGGCGAGAAGGTGGTGATCGCCGGGCCGAGCCACGCGATGCGCCTGGGCATTGGCATGGTCCATCAGGAGATTGCCTTGTGTGGCGATGCGACGGTGGCCGAGAACATCTTCATGCCGCAGGTCAACGAGCGCGGCCCGGCGTGGATGAACTACGGCCGCCTCAACGAGCGCGCGGCGCAGGTGCTGGCGCGACTCGGCCAGCCGATCGCGCCGCAGAGCCGCGTCGATCGGCTCAGCATCTCCCAGCAGCAGCTGGTCGAGATCGCGAAGGCGCTATCGCTGAACTGCAAGGTGTTGATCCTCGACGAGCCGACCGCGGCGTTGACCGAGGTCGAGTCGGCCGCGTTGTTCAAGGTCTTGCATGACCTGAAGGCGCAGGGCCTCGGCATCATCTACATCAGCCACCGCATGGCCGAGATCTTTGCCCACAGCGACCGCGCCACCGTGCTGCGCGACGGGCGCGATGTGCACTGCAGCGCGATCGCCGACACCCGCCCCGATGCGCTGGTGCGCGCGATGGTCGGCCGCGATCTGGGCTTGGCGCTGCAGGGCGGGCCCCGGCCCGAAATTCCCGCCGATGAACCGGCGCTGCTCGACGTGGTCGACATCGGCGATGGCGAGCGGGTACATGGCATTTCGTTCGGTCTCCAACGAGGTGAGATTCTGGGCATTTCGGGGCTGATGGGCGCCGGGCGCAGCGAGCTGGCCGAGACGGTCTGCGGCCTGCGCCGGCCGCGCCGTGGCACCGTCCATCTGCGCGGCCAGCAGCTGCGCATCCGCCGCTACAGCGATGCCTTGCGCCATGGCATTGCTTACCTCAGCGAAGACCGCAAGGCGGCCGGCGTGTTTCTCGACCTGCCGATCGCGCAGAACATCTCGTCGATGGCCTTGCACCGTGTCAGCTCGCGCTGGGGCTGGCTGCGGCGTTCGCTGGAACGCAAGCTGGCGCAGCAGCTGGGCGCGCGGCTCAAGCTGAAGTCGAACGGCGTGGCCGTCGATGCCTCCAGCCTGTCGGGCGGCAATCAGCAAAAAGTGGCGATCGCCAAGCTGCTGGCCACGAACCCGGCGGTGCTGCTGATGGACGAGCCCACGCGCGGCGTGGACGTCGGCGCGAAGGCGGAGATCCACCTGATCCTGCGCGAGCTGGCGGACCAGGGCGTCGGTGTGATCGTCATTTCATCGGAGCTGCCCGAAATCATCGGCCTGTGCGACCGCGCGCTGGTGATCCGTGAAGGCAGGCTGGCCGGCGAGCTCCGCGCCAGCGACATGACCGAGGAGCGGCTGCTGCGGCTGGCCTCGGGCCTCAGTGCACAGGAGCAGGTGTGATGTCGATTCTCAAAACAACGGCGGTGACCGAGGCCGGCCTGCTGGCCGCCGGTGGCTTGTCTTCCAGCCTGCCTTCGCGGCAGAGCGCATTCGCAACCGCCTCCGCACCCGCACCCGCACCCGCGGGATCGGGTGCCCGCCTGATCCGCATGCGCGAGGCCGGGTTGCTGCTGATCATCGCGGTGCTGTGCGTTGCGATGAGCTTTGCCTCGCCTTATTTCCTGACCTGGGACAACGTGCGGGCGATGCTGCTGTCGTTCTCGATCGAAGGCATCGTCGTGGTCGGCATGACGGTCTTGCTGATCGTCGGCGGCATCGACTTGTCGGTCGGCTCGGTGGTCTGCTTTGCGATGGTCGTTACCGGCAAGCTGTTCCTGATGGGCGTCGACCCGTGGTCGGCCAGCCTGGTCGCGATCGCCGCCAGCGCGCTGGTCGGCTCGCTGATCGGCCTGTGCGTCACCCGCATCGGGCTGAACCACTTCATCGCCTCGCTGGCCTTCATGGTCATCGTGCGCGGCCTGTGCCTGGCGCTCACGCAGGGCACGCCGCAATCGCTGTTCTCGCTACCGCCGGAGTTCAAGTTCATCGGGCAGGGCAGCGTGGGCGGCATGCCTGCGGTGATTCTGATCTTCGGCTTCATCGTCGCGGTCAGCGACATCGCGCTGCGCCGCGCGACCTTGCTGCGCAAGGTCTTCTACACCGGCAGCAACGAGAAGGCAGCGCTCTATTCAGGCATCCGCACCGGCCGCGTGAAGTTCGGTGTCACGGTGCTGTGTTCGGCACTCGCGGGCGTGGCCGGCGTCATCTATACGGCGCGTTTCGGCGCGGCCACACCGACCTTCGGCGTGGGCATGGAACTCAGCGTGATTGCCGCCGTGGTGATCGGCGGCGCCAGCCTCAAAGGCGGATCGGGTACGGTACTGGGCGCGGTGCTCGGGCTGGCCCTGTTGTCTGTGGTGACCAGCTCGTTGATTTTGCTCGACGTTTCGCCTTATTGGCAGGACGTCATCAAGGGCTTGATCTTGCTCGCAGCGGTCACCATCGACCATCTGTTGAACGTCAAGAAAGTGAATCCATGAAAACGACGAAATTAGGTTCTTCCAATCTCTCAAGCGAAGCCGTGGGCCTGGGCACCTGGGCCATGGGCGGCTGGAAATGGGGCGGCGCCGATGATGCCGCGGCCATCGAATCGATCCGCGCCTCGCTCGACGCCGGCGTCAGCATGATCGACACGGCACCGGCCTATGGCCTGGGCCATGCCGAGCGCCTGGTCGGCGAGGCCGTCAAAGGCCGGCGCGAAAAGGCCTTGATCGCGACCAAGTGCGGCCTCGTCTGGCACACGCAGAAAGGCACGCATTTTTTCGATCAGGCCGGCAAGCCGGTCTACAAGCACCTGGGCCGCGAATCGATTCTTTATGAATTCGAACAAAGCCTGCAGCGCCTGCAGACCGACTACATCGACCTGTACATCACGCACTGGCAAGACGTCACCACGCCGGTGGCCGAGACCATGGGCACGCTCTTGGAGCTGAAGGCACAAGGCAAGATCCGCGCGATCGGCGTCAGCAACGTCAACGCCGAGACCTTGGCCGAATACCTGAAGCACGGCCCGGTCGATTCGATCCAGGAGCGCTACAGCCTGATCGATCGCCAGATCGAAACGACGCTGGTGCCGCTTTGCCGCGAGCACAACGTGGCGGTGGTCGGTTATTCGTCCTTGGCGCTGGGCCTGTTGGCCGGGCCGATCGACCCCGATCGCCAGTTCACCGGCGACGACCAGCGCGCGACCAACGTGCGATTCAGCGCGGCCAACCGGCTGAAGCTGAAGGGCTTCTTCCAGGAACTGGAGCCGCTGCGCAAGCGGCTGGACTGCTCGTTCGCGCAATTGATGATCGCGTGGACGGTGGCCAGTGGCTGGATCACGGTCGCGTTGTGCGGCGCACGCAATGCGCAGCAATCGATCGAGAACGCTGGCGCAGGCCGCGTCGAAATCGACAGCGAAGGCCTGGCACTGATCGAGGCCGCCGCCAAGCAGCATTTGAGCAACCTCACCTGATCCGGTGAACGTTCGGCTGGAGGCTGGCTGCGCGCCAGCCTCCAGC
>CAHJWV010000685.1 GCA_903643055.1 Burkholderiales bacterium
ATGGTTGCGGATCAGCAGGAAGGCCAACGCGAACACGAGAACGCACATCAGCGCGGCCGGCAGGATGGCCATGCGCCAGCCCAGGTGCTCGATCAGCCAGGCCGCCAGCGGCAGGAAGAGCAATTGCCCGGTGGCTGAACTCGCGGTCAGCATGCCCAGCACCAGCCCGCGTCGGCTTTCGAACCAGTTGTTAGCCACCGTTGCGCCCAGCACCAGCGCCGTCATGCCAGAGCCGATGCCCAGCACCACGCCCCACAGCAGCACCAGCTGCCACAGCGCGGTCATGCGGGTGGCAAGCGCCAGGCCCGACACCATCAACACCATTGCGGTACAGATGATGCGGCGAAGCCCATAACGCGACATCAGCACGGCAGCGAACGGCCCCATCAACCCGAAGAGCGCAAAGCGCAACGCCAGCGCCGACGACATCTGCTCCAGGTTCCAGCCGAACTCGCGGCTGAGCGGCTGCAAGAAGGCCCCGGGCAGACCGAGCGCCGCGGCCGAGCTCAGCATCGTCAGAAAGACGACGGCCGCCACGACCCAGGAAAAGTGGATGCCCCGGCGAAGCAGCCAGCGCGACAAGGGTAGAGCGAACATGGTGACAAAGCCCGGATTGGTTAAAGAAGCGAAGAAGCGAAAGCTCAACGGCATCCAATGCCGCCGGCATTCACCCGCTGGCGGGGCGGCGCCGTGGCGAGGCCGGCTTCTTTGCAGATGTCGCTGCATCGGCTGACGATAAGGCCGCCTGCGTAGACAGCAAACGGCGCTTCGCCGCCACAAGCAACTCGTCGGAAAGCGGCGATCCGATCGTGGCCCGCGCCAGCAGCTGCGCGCCAGCCAGCATCGACAGATCCGCCAGCGCCTGCGCGCGGTCGGTCTGCGCATCTGCGCTGCCTTGCAAAGCGGCCAGCTCATCAATCAAGCGCTCCAAGCCTGACACGAAGGCCGTGCGGATCGCCGACTCCACCGGCTCGCGGGACACATCGGTGGCCAAGGTCGTGGCGGGGCAGCCGTGGCCCGGCAGATCGCGGCTCTTCTTCGACAGATAGCCTTCGACGATGGCCCCCCGCACGCCGGCACGATCGGCTGACGCTTGTGCGCGATCACGCCATCGTTGGGCCGAAGCCTCGAAGGCGCTCGCGCACACCTGGGCCGCCAGCGCGTCCTTCGAATCGAAGTGGCCATAAAAGCCGCCGTGCGTCAGCCCGGCTGACGCCATCAAGTCGGCCACGCTGACATTCTTGATGCCGCGCTCACGAAAGAGCCGCGACGAGGCCGCTTCGATCGCAAGGCGGTTGCTTTCGGTTTGTTCTCGCGAGACACGCGGCATGGCGGCTCCATCCAGGATGGTTGAATCAACCAGATAAATGATATCCGTCATGATTAATAGATGTCAACCAACATCTATTTAAACATGGCGATCGAAGCTGCAACGACGCACCTCGCGGATCATCAGCGTGATGGAAGAATCGTTAACTCAGGGAGTTTGGATGTCGCGCGGCCTGCGATGCCTGGTGTCTCTAACGCGCCTGCGAAAGGCCTTCACCCGGCTCGGGCACCGGTCATGCGGCACGGCAGAACCAAGCGCCTGGCGTTTCATTCCGCAGCCAGCGCGCGCCCGATCAGGATCTTCTGGATGTCGCTCGTGCCTTCATAGATCTGGCACACGCGCACGTCGCGGCAGATGCGCTCGACCGGAAAGTCGCTGACATAGCCATAGCCACCAAACACCTGCATCGCAGCCGAGCACACACGCTCGGCCATTTCGCTTGCGAAGAGCTTGGCCATCGCCGCTTCCTTCAGGCACGCGCGCCCCGCGTCTTTCAGGCTGGCCGCATGGTGGATCAGTTGCCGTGCCGCTTCGATCTGCGTCGCCATTTCGGCCAGCCGAAACTGCACCGCCTGGTGCTCGAAGATCGGCTGGCCGAAGGCCACGCGCTCCTTGGCATAATTCAACGCCGCCTCGAAGGCTGCGCGGGCCATGCCGACCGCTTGCGATGCGATGCCGATGCGCCCGCCTTCCAGGCCCGACAGCGCAATCTTCAAGCCCTGCCCTTCTTCGCCAATGCGCTGCGCCTGCGGCACGCGGCAGTTCTCGAACACGATCTGCGCGGTGTCGCTTGCATGCTGGCCCATCTTGTCTTCGAGACGGGCAACAACGTAGCCAGGCGTCGAAGTCGGCACGATGAAGGCGCTGATGCCTTTCTTGCCGGCGGCCGGGTTCGTTACCGCCATCACGATCGCCACATCACCGTGCTTGCCGCTGGTGATGAACTGCTTGACGCCGTTCAGCACATAGTCATCGCCGTCGCGCAGCGCCGACGTCTTCAAGCCATCGGCCTGCGAGCCGACATGGGGCTCGGTCAGGCAGAACGCACCCAACATGTCGCCACGCGCCAGCGGGCGCAGCCATTGGTCTTTCTGCGCATCGCTGCCCCAGGCGGTCAGGATCGAACACACCGGGCAGTTGTTGACGCTGACAATGGTGGAGGTCGCACCATCGCCAGCGGCGATCTCTTCGATGATCAAGGCCAGGCTCAGGTAATCGAACCCGGCGCCATCCCATTGCGCAGGCACGGCCACGCCGAAGCAGCCCAGCGCGGCCAGACCCTGCAGTTCGGCCCGAGGGAAATGGTGTGACTTGTCCCATTGCGCGGCTTGCGGCGCAATGCGGTCTTGCACATAGGCCCGCACCGCTTCTTGCACGGCGCGATGGTCTTCAGAGAGCTGCATTGGGAATACTCCATGCCATGACAGATGCCATGCCCCTGTCAGGAATCCGCATCGTTCTGACTACATGCTTGAGCGGCAGATGATCGAGTGGCAGTCACCGTTGGACGATGT
>CAHJWV010000686.1 GCA_903643055.1 Burkholderiales bacterium
GCTGCGCGGCCTGCTGTCGATCGAACGCTGGGCCTTGTTTGGCGGCTCGTGGGGCACCCGCCTGGCCTTGTCATACGGCATCGCCCACCCAGCCCGCTGCTCGGGCTTCATGCTGCGCGGCGTGTTCCTCGGCCGGCCGGCCGACATCGAATGGTTTTTGTGGGAAGCGCGCCAGGTGTTCCCGGACCGGCATGCTGCTTTCCTCGACACCATCGAAACCATCGCCGGCCGCCGCCCCCGCAACCTGAACGATCTGCTGGACCTGACCGCGCCGATCTTCAGACCCAACCACCCACAACGCATGGCGCTGTCCATTGCATGGGACGAGTTCGAACACAGCATGTGCTCGGTGCCGCCAATGCCAGCCCCGCCGACCGACCCCGAAGCGGTTGTGGAGCTGCACGCCAAGTCGCTGACGCTGGCCACGCTGGAACATCACTACATGCTCAACGTGCTGCCGCGCGAGCGCGAGGTGTTGGCCGATATCGCCGCCATCGCTCACCTGCCCTGCGAGATCGTGCATGGGCGCTACGACATCGTGTGCCCGTTTGACCAAGCCTGGCTGCTGGCGCAGGCTTGGCCCAACGCCACGCTGACGGTGGCCTCGATGTCGGGCCACTGGGCATTCGCACCCGAGATGGCCGCACTGCTGCATGAGGCCAGCGCGCGTTTGCGGACGAAGGTGTTGAACAGCTAAGCCAAGGGTTCGCGACTCGCTTACGCCAAGCGCTCGATCAAGGCCATCGCCGCGGCGGGCGCGCGCTCCTTCGCGCCGCTGATGAAGAACACGAACACGTCGCGCAGCCCGGTGCCGCCCGGCTTCGGCGCGATCCTCGGCAGGCCTTCGGGTTCGTCACCGGCCGCCCAGACGCGGGCGCATTGGCCGATCTGGTCCAGCACCGGTGCCGGATAGCCCTGCGGCAGCGCCGCCTCATGGCGCATCAACCGGGTGTAGATGAAATCGCCGGTCACATCGGCGATCGCCGGGTAGTCATCGGACTCGGTGAACACCGTGGCCACGCGGTGCTTGCGCGCCAGTTCGAGATAAGCCGGCGTCTTGAAACTCTCATGCCTTGCGTCGAGCACGTGGCGCAAGGGCAAGCCGCCGACCTCGCCCGGCAACAGCTGGAAGAAGGCTTCGATGTCGCTCGCATCGAAGCGCTTGGTCGGCGCCAACTGCCAGACGATCGGGCCCAGCTTGTCGCCCAGTTCGGCGATGCCACTGCCGACGAAGCGCTGCACCGATTCGCCCGCTTCAGCGAGCACGCGGCGGTTGGTCGCAAAGCGCGAGGCCTTCAGCGAAAACACAAAGCCGTCGGGCGTTTCATCGCGCCACTTCGCGAAGGTGGCCGGCTTCTGCGAGCTGTAATAGGTGCCGTTGACCTCGATGGCCGTCAAGCGCCGGCTGGCGTATTCGAGTTCGCGGCTGTGGGGCCAGGCATCGGGATAGAAATTGTTGCGCCAGGGCTGGAAGGTCCAGCCACCGATACCAACACGAATGCATGGGGTCTGGGCCATTGCGGTCTCCCGTCATGAAGCGACAAATCATCATGGAAAGCAGCCACGCTGCCAAGCACAGCATCAGCCGAGCAGCCGCCACTGTGTCATTGCGTGGCGAGACGCATCAGGCCGGCCTCGTACCGGGCGTCCCCATAAAAGACCCCTGCGGCTCGCAAGCATCCCCCCTAGTTTGTAGGTCAAGCCTTACAGCAGTTCGCTCAGTCGCCCGATAGCGGTCGGCGCTTGGCTTCGCAACCATTGGCCCCCATGTGCTCACACGTTGTGGGCCGAACCAAGGAGCCGTGCGATGGCCAACGATTCGGAGTGGGTAGAAGATGTGCGGCGCTGGTACCACGGCAGTTCCACGCTGACGAGCTACGGCAACGACACTTCCGAATCGGATCTGGGAGACCATGCACTTGGCTATCAGGCCGCTTTGCCGGTGCTGCAAGCCCATCATTGGCCTGATGCGCCTGTCATCAAGGCAGCTTCCGCTGGAGCTGACGTATGAGCGCCGTGTTCGACCATCACCGCATTGGCAGTGGCGGCAGTGGCATTTCCGGTGACGCTTCGCTCACGCTGCGCCTACGCGGTGCGTTGATCCGTGCCTGGAACGACATGCCCGCCTGGGCACGCGCCCCGTCGACCCTGACTGCGTTGTGGGCCGCCGTCGCTTTGAGTTGCCTCGTGGCCATCGGCATGACCGTGCAAGGCGTGGTCGACCGCAGCCAGGCGCGTCAGCAGGAGGAGTTGCAGCGCCTGGAATCCACCTGGCGCCAGCATTCAACGCCATCAGCCAGCGTCGCCACGCCGGCCAATACCGCGTTGACCGATTCGATGCCCACCGTTCAACGCTGATCATCACCGCTCAAGGCGAGGTGATCACCTGACCATCGGTAATGACCACATGCCGGTGTTGAGAGTCCAAGCTCGGCCCGCATGAAAGCCACGCTTTCATGCACCCCGATGTCACAAATCCAGCAGCGCGTCGCCTGGACAACACACCCCGTGAAGCCGTAACCGACAGACACGGGCTCATCGCTTATCGTGCTGGCCTCCCAACAAGGAAGCCCTTATGCACGCCCTCTTGCGAATGACGGCCGCGACCCTCGGCCTCACCGCGGCCGCCCACCTGGCGGCCCAGCCTCTGCCTCCCGTTCGAGACACGGCCTACCCGGGCGTCATCACGGTGGATGTCGATGCCACCGACCTCGATCACAAGATCTTCAAGGTCAAGCAAACCGTGCCGGTGAAGGCCGGGCCGCTGACCTTGCTGTACCCGCGCTGGATTCCCGGCCACCACTCGCCGACCGGTGCTGTGCAGCAGATCGCCGCGCTGAAGATCAGCGCTGGTGGCAAGCCTGTCGACTGGCTGCGTAACACACTGGATACGCATGCGTTCCAGGTCGAGGTGCCCTCGGGTGCCAGCGCACTGGAGATCGAGTTCCAGTACCTCTCGCCGATCGATGGCGCCGGCCGCACGGTGATGACGCCGGACATGCTGAACCTGCAATGGGATGCAATGCTGCTTTACCCGGCCGGGCATGCGGTCAGCCGCATCAATGTGAAGGCCAGTGCGACGCTGCCCACCGGTTGGGAAGCCGGCACGGCACTCGAGACCGCCGGGCGCAGCGGTGCGAAGTTCGATTTCAAGCCGGTCTCGGTCGAGACCTTGGTCGATTCGCCGATCTTTGCCGGCAAGAACTTCCAGCGCTTCGATCTCGACCCCGGCGCACGTGAAGCCGGCCGCGCCCCGGTGACGCTGAACGTGATGGCCGATCGTGCCTCGCAGATCAAGGTCAGCGATGCGCAGCTGGCCGCGCACCGCGCACTCGTCACGCAGGCCGACAAGGTCTTCAACTCGCGGCATTACGCGCACTATGATTTCCTGCTGCTGCTGAGCGACGAGCTGGGCCACATCGGCCTGGAGCACCACGAGTCGAGCGAGAACGGCGTCAAGCCGACCTACTTCACCGAGTGGGAGAAAAACCCGATCGGGCGCGATCTGCTGCCGCATGAATACACGCATTCCTGGGACGGCAAGTTCCGCCGCCCCGCCGATTTGCTAACGCCGAACTACAACGTACCGATGCAGGACAGCCTGCTGTGGGTCTACGAAGGCCAGACGCAGTACTGGGGCTCGGTGCTGGTCGCACGCTCCGGCTTGTTCAGCCAGGAAGACGCCCGCGACAGCCTGGCCAATACCGCGGCCGCGCTCGATGCCCGCGCCGGCCGCAGCTGGCGCAACCTGCAAGACACGACCAACGAGCCGATCGTCTCCGCCTACCGCAACGGCTACTGGCGCGACTTTCAGCGCAGCGCCGATTACTACGACGAAGCGCGCCTGATCTGGCTCGAAGCCGACATGCTGATCCGCGAAAAAACGAACGGCCAACGCTCGCTCGATGACTTCGCCCGCAACTTCTTTGGTGTCGAACCGAAGCGCGTCGCGCCATTGCCGTACACCTTCGATGACGTGGTGCGCGAACTGAATCGCGTGCTGCCTTACGAGTGGGCCGCCTTCCTGCGCAAGCGGCTCGACACCCACGAAATCGGCGCGCCGCTGGCCGGTATCCGCCATGCCGGCTGGCAACTCGGCTGGAGTGAAGAGCCGAGCAGCTTCTTCAAAGCTTGGGAAAGCCATGACGAATCGACCGACTTCAGCTATTCGCTCGGCCTGGTCATCGGCAAGCAAGACAAGCTCAAGCGCGTGGGCTGGGGCAGCCCCGCCTTCCAGGCCGGGCTGACGCAAGGCGCCACGCTGCTGGCCGTCAACGGGCGGGCCTACAAGGCCGAGTTGCTGAAAGAGGCCCTCACCGCCGCGAAGCTGCCGGGCAGTGCGCCGATCGAGCTGCTGGTGAAGACCGACGAGCTGTACCGCACCGTGAAGGTGGAGTGGCACGACGGGCTGCGCTATCCCAAGCTCGTGCGCATCGAAGGCACGCCGGATCGCCTGACGACGCTCTTCACGCCGCTGAAATAAGCCGAGGCCATTCCGAGGGGGGTGCCATGGCCGCACAATGGGCGCCATGGCACAACCCACCCTGATTCACGCGCAATCATTCGGCGAGGCCTCCGCGGCCCTGGCGCACGCCACCACCATCTACAACAGCGGCATCGCGCATCTGCGCGACAGCCTGCAGCGATTCGTCGCCGGCGAAGACATGGCGCGGCACGTGCGAGCGTGTTACCCCTACCTTCGCGTGCACACCGACACCGTGGCCCGCGCCGACTCGCGGCTGGCCTACGGCTTCGTTGCCGGCCCCGGCACTTATGAAACCACGCTGACCCGGCCCGATCTCTTCGGCGACTACTACCTCGACCAGTTCGGCCTGCTGCTGAAGAACCACGGCGTGCGGCTCGAAGTGGGCTTGAGCGCACAACCGATCCCGGTGCACTTCTCGCTCGCCGAACACGACCACCTCGAAGGCAGCATGACGCCGCAACGCCGGCAGCTGCTGCGCGACCAGTTCGACCTGCCCGACCTGTCTGCGATGGACGACGGCATTGCCAACGGAACGCACGAGCCGCACGCCGGGCCCGATGGCCAGCTGCGGCACCCGCTGTCGCTGTTCACCGCGCCGCGCGTCGACTACTCGCTGCATCGCCTGCGCCACTACACCGGCACCGCACCCGAGCATTTCCAGAACTTCGTGCTGTTCACGAACTACCAGTTCTACATCGACGAATTCATCCAGCTCGGCCATGAGCTGATGGCCGACCCGAACTCCGGCTACATCGCTTTCGTGCAGCCGGGCAACGTGATCACCCGGCGCGTCGGCCTGTCTTCACAGCCCGGTGACGATCTCGGCGTGGCACCGCCGCGCTTGCCGCAAATGCCCGGCTACCACCTGGTGCGTGAAGACCGCACCGGCATCACGATGGTCAACATCGGTGTCGGCCCGGCCAATGCCAAGACCATCACCGACCACATCGCCGTGCTGCGCCCGCATGCGTGGATCATGCTCGGCCACTGCGCCGGGCTGCGCAACACCCAGGCGCTCGGCGACTACGTGCTGGCCCACGGTTATGTGCGCGAAGACCACGTGCTCGATGAAGACCTGCCGCTGTGGGTGCCGATCCCGCCGCTGGCGGAAATCCAGGTCGCGCTCGAATCGGCCGTT
>CAHJWV010000687.1 GCA_903643055.1 Burkholderiales bacterium
GCCCGACAACCGTCTGCAGGATCTGCCGATCCTGGAAAGCCTGCGCGACGCCGTCGTCCAATACAAAAGTACCCGTACCCATGAAGGCAAGCGTCGGCAGATGCAGTACATCGGCAAGCTGATGCGCCGCAACGATGTCGAGCCGATCCGCGAAGCGGTGGCCGCCATGCAACTCGGTCGGGCCAAGGATTCACTGGCACTGCATCAAGCCGAGCGCTGGCGTGCCGAGCTGATCGCAAGCGACGATTCGCTGACTCGCTGGACCGCCGAGCACACTGACACCGATGTGCAGCAACTGCGCAGCCTGATCCGCGCCGCACGAAAGGATGCGGCGGCCATGCCCGAGCAACGCAATGGCCGGGCTTACCGAGAGCTGTTTCAGTTCATCAAGACACACGAACTGGCCAACATGCCGGTGCCGCCCATTGATGGCGAAGCGTCTGACGACGTCGATGACTGAGGCGGCTCGCCCGCCTGCAGAAGCGGTTCGCATCGGCCTCGTGTCGGTCAGCGACCGCGCCTCGGCCGGCACCTATGAAGACAAGGGCATTCCTGCACTACAAGCTTGGCTGGCGCGCGCGCTGATCAATCCAATCGATTGGGAAACGCGGCTCATCCCCGATGAGCAACTGATCATCAGTGCCACGCTCCGTGAGTTGGTCGACGAGGCCCATTGCAATTTGGTACTGACGACCGGCGGCACGGGCCCAGCGCTGCGAGATGTGACGCCAGAAGCCACACTGGCGATCGCCGACAAGGAAATGCCGGGCTTTGGCGAGCAAATGCGCCAGATCAGCTTGAACTTTGTGCCGACAGCGATCTTGTCGCGACAGGTCGCGGTGATTCGCAAGCAAGCTTTGATCATCAACTTGCCCGGTCAGCCCAAATCGATCGCCGAAACGTTGGAAGGTCTGCCCACCGCGAAGCCCGCCGTACATGGCATCTTTGCTGCAGTGCCTTACTGCATCGACCTGCTCGGTGGTCCGTATCTCGAAACCAACGACAGCCTTTGCAAGGCTTTCCGCCCAAAGTCAGCGCAGCGGACTCCACGCGCCTGATAAGGCCGATGCGCGACGGGTAACGGACGCCAGGTATTGACGGCACGTCAACATTGCCGGTGAGCCAGGCTCCCGGCAGGCCCTACTTTTGACGGATTCCGGCCTGCGCTCATCCATCTCGGTAGTTTCTTCCTCGGCCCAAGCCAAAGCTACAGCGTGGGATCGCAGCACCCGCGATTCAAACTTGGCTGTCACCGCCCAATCGCCGGATCAGCGCAATCGCCTCAACAGCAATGGCAACATGAAAAAAGGCCGCATCGATTACGGATGCGGCCTCTGGGCGGGTCACTGCCACCACATAGTTTGGTAGCAGTTCATAGGGTCATCACGACCTCATTTTTTCATCAAGGAAAGTTGACCAGATTCACCGGGATCGTTGAAGTGCCTTGAGCGGCATCGCCCGTGTTATTGACGACGTGCGAGATGGTTCCCACGCCGCCCAGTGACACAGTGAACACGCTGTGGAGGCGGACACCGGAAGTGTTCGGGACTTCAAAGCCGCGGGTCGCGTTGGTGCTTGGGTTTGTATTGAAGAAGCAATAAGAACCCAGACCCCAACCTTCGTGCGTCTTCACGTTATCAGCCACCTTGTAAGCGGCATAACCGTTGGTCGAACCATTGCTCTTCCATGCACCTTGATTAGGCACGTCGTAAGGCATTTCGTTTTGGAAGAAGACCGTCTTGCCGTTTTCGCCGTTCCACAGCACTTGGAACTTCTGATAGTGCTCAACAAACAGGCCTGTGGCCAGCACGTCTCTGCCGTTGACGACCACGCCATAGTCGGCCGTATTGACGTTCCAACCCGTGGCAGAGATGCCATGGTCAGCACGCCATGCCCAGATGTGGTCGATGATCGTGTTGTTGCTGTTGACGATCAGGCTGTTCGTGGCCTTGCCAGCAACAGCACCGCCGATGCGGAAGAACACGTCCTGGATGGTCGTCGGGTTGCCCGAATGGTTGGCAGCCGAACCTGACTGGCCCACCGTCAGCAGCGTTTGACTGTTGACCGTACCAGCATCGAACAGTACGCCAGCGATCTTCACACCGTCGACGTCATCGATGGCCATGCCATCCACGCCGTTGTCAGGCACGAGCGTTGGGAAACCAATGCCCAGCACCACGGTGTTGGCACGGGTCACCTTGAGGGTTTGATTCAGGTGATAGGTACCTGGCGTCAGGAACAGGTTCAGGCCTTGTGCCAGTGCGTTGTTCAGTGTGGCCGCGCTATCGCTTGGCTTCGCGACGAAGAACTGGCTCATTGGGATCGACGAACCCGCGGTCGAACCATTCACCCAGCTGGCGCCAGATGAGTTGGTACGCAATGCAGGAACGAAGACCCGGTACTTGCCAGACCCATCGATGTACAGGAAAGGCTTCTCACGCGACACCGGGGTGGTGTTCAGCGTGGTGTACGGAGATGCCGTGTTCCATTTGGCTGGGAAAGACTGTGCTGGGGCGCCCTGCACACCGGAGAACACGATATTCCAGACGCCGTCGTACCAGACGCCGATGTTGCTGTCACGGGTATACCACTGCTGCTGCGAGCCCGACGAGATGGAACCGTCGACCTTGCTGTCAGCCAGATAGCCACCGCTGGAATAGCCTTGGCCAAAATCTTGGTTGGATGGGCCGAGGTGCAGATTGCCGATCACATGGACACGACGCATCGGGGCAGCTTGCGAGACCGCCCAACGGTTGGTGCCACCGGTGGGTGCCAGTGCCACGTTTTCTGCCGAGCGCCAGAAGTTCTGGGTCGCGTTGCCCGCATCACCGTAGTTCCATCCGCTGTCAACGTTGATGTTGCCTTGGATGTTCACATCATCCGGGCTTTGGCCCAAACCAACGATGGAGGTGTAAAAGCCCAGGTTGGCCCAGATGCCGCTGTAGCGGCCTGGCTTGAACAGGAAGGCACGGCGGAAGCTGCCGAACTGTGCGTTCGGGTTCAAGACTTGCGGCTTGAAGGCTGCGTCCAGCTGTGCCTGGATGGTGGCCGATGGAACCGACTGATCGAAGATCGTCACGTTCGGGCCGAAGTCAGGATTGTCTGAGGTTCCGACTGGCGTGCCTGGATTGGTGGCGCCGCCCTTGGTCCAGATTTGGTTGTTGCCGCCATGGCAGGTCCACAGGCCCACCGCAGTGCCGTTGGCCGTGCCGTTACCGACAACGTCCACGCACAGACCAGAGGCTTGGCCAACGAGTTGGCCATTGCCCTGCAGCGTCCATTTCTGGTTCGCGCCACCGCTACAGGTCCACGAGATTACTTTGGTGCCAGCAGCCGTGCCGCCGCCAAATGCGTCAAGGCAGCGCGTGCCGTTCAGTGTGCGCACCTCACCTGCCGCAGTGAATTCCCATTGCTGGTTGCTGCCACCGTTGCAGCCCCAGATGTCAATCGCGGCGCCAGCGGTTGCATCGGAACCGACGAGGTCCAGACAGAGACCGCTGGCCTTGCTGACGAGCGGAGAAGCCGCCGCCGCAGTGCTGGGCAGGCTGACTGTGGCAAACATGGCCGCCACGGTGTATGCAGCCGGCCGCCACGTGAATTTAAGGGAGTGAGAAATTTTCATGAGTGTGTCTCGGATTGACGTAATGACCCTGAGGGCAATTGACCGGCGCAGTTGCTACGCATCCCGGAAGGCCGGCCGGCTCGACCTTTCACATTCTGAGGTGCCGCGAACGATTGACCATCGGGGTTTGTGTAGGAAATGGTTAGAAGTTGTCTTTGACATCCATACCTCGAAGCATTGAATGAGCACCTCAGCTTCTTATGCATTTCGACGAGCGTCTGCCGCTAAGAACATCAATGTAAAGGCCTCTTTCGCCTGTTTGGCCATTCAATAACAACGCAATATTTGCGGTGAAAATCGGCGAGGGTTTGTCGGATTGCATCAAAGTGAATGAAAAAACTTTGCATCATTACCTCGTGAACACAGTCGATGAATTTGCAACGAGCCTTTGAGACAACATAACTGAACATCCACATGCAAAGACATGGGATCAGAGCTAGCTAGCGTTTGATGCAGAGAATGAAGGTATGGCATCAGCGAATGCACATTTCCGGGAGGTAACAATGGATCAGTTCATACCGTTGATGCGTCGCTGGCCAATGCATTGCACATTGCTCCAACTCAGAAATATAGGAGACAAATGGATCCTTCAAGGTGCCGCGAACGGGGCGAGGTTCGCCGGCATCTTTTGCAGCGCCCGATCGAATTCGTTTTTGAGACTTCTGCCCTGTCTTCATTGACTGTGCGGGACCCCGTTCATCCGGCCTCAAGACCGCCTCATCAAGATTGAAATCCGGCGCGTAGCCTGGCAGGAAGTGAACTTTTTCAGGGTAAGTCCACTACCCCGACGTCCGTGCTGCCTGCGCGTAAACGCAGGCTTTTTTATGGCAGTAAGACTTAAGGCCCAATCCAGCTCTGGAGCCCAGGCGTGTGATGTTTACTTGGGAAAGCGCTTGACAGGGCACAAGGTCGGCCATCGATCAAACGCCAATCTGGGGATAATCGCAACTCACCTCGAGCGAGATGACTATCCCACACTTCGTTTCAATTCGAATTGAGGTGAACAACGAGCACGTGAACGGTGTTCGATTTGAGACTGACCGACTCGTCCGCGCGGCGTTCTGTATTGAATAACAAATGTAAAGATAAGGAATTCTTATGCCTTCAAAAAGCAAAGCAAATCTTGCGTTATTCATCGCGGGATTTTTGGGAGTGGCTTCTACGGTCGCTACCGCATCCGACCAATCGCAATGGGCCGCGCAGGCGGCGCGGATCCACATCGTCAGGGACGATTTGGGTATTGCGCATGTTCACGGCAAGACCGACGCGGACGCGGTGTTCGGGATGATCTATGCCCAGGCCGAGGACGACTTCAATCGGATCGAGGAAAACTATCTCACCAACCTCGGAAGACTCGCCGAAGTGGATGGCGAACGCAGCATCTACCAGGATCTGCGCCAGCGTCTGTTCTACGACCATGAGACTTTAAAGACAGCGTATCAAGCCAGCCCCGAATGGCTGAAAAGCCTGATGACGGCCTGGGCGTCGGGGTTGAACTATTACCTGGCCACACACCCGAAGGCAAAGCCCCGCCTTATCACCCATTTTGAACCATGGATGGCGCTGAGCTTCACGGAGGGGAGCATCGGTGGAGATGTCGAGAAAATTCCCCTGACGCAATTGCAGGCCTTTTACGAACAGCGGCCCATCGCAATGAGTTCCGTGGAGCGTCTTCCAGAGTTGCTTCCTGCTGCTGGGTCCAACGGGGCGGCGATTTCGCCCTCGCGTACCAAGGAAGGTAAGGCACTGCTGCTCATCAACCCTCACACGAGCTTCTTTTTCCGATCCGAATTGCAGATGAGTAGTGATGAAGGCCTGAATACCTATGGTGCGGTGACCTGGGGCCAATTCTTCGTGTACCAAGGATTCAATAGCCGTGCAGGCTGGATGCACACGACGACGGGATCCGATCGCGTCGATGAATTTGCATTGAAGATCGTCCGTGGGGATGACGGTGTGCTTCGCTACCGTTACGGCGAGGAACTGCGACTCCTGACAATCAAGCCGATCAAGCTCAAGCATCGCCGTCCGGACGGCTCGATGGCCACGCGCGAATTCACGACTTACGCGAGCCACCATGGCCCGGTCGTCCGCGAAGAAGGCGGGCGCTGGATTGCGTTCTCCATGATGAATCGGCCGATCGAGGCACTGCAACAGTCCTTTCTTCGAACCAAGGCCGTGGATTTCAAGAGTTTCCTCAAGGTCGCTGCCCTGCAGGCCAACTCCTCAAACAACACGCTTTATGCAGATGCGGATGGCGTGACCGCCTATCTGCATCCCCAGTTCGTGCCAAAGCGCAATCCTCTGCTTGACTATCGCAAACCCGTCGATGGGAGTGATCCGTCCGCGGACTGGAAAGGCCTGCACAGCCTCGATTCCTTGCCGCAGGTCGTGTCGCCGCCAACGGGGTGGATCTACAACACCAATGACTGGCCCTGGTCGGCGGCCGGCGCTTGGAGCCCCAAGGCCGTGGACTTTCCGCCTTACATGGACCAGGCTGGCCCGAACGCACGCGGATTGCACGCAGTTCAAGTGCTCAACGCACAGGAAAAGTTCACAGCGCAAACCTTGATCGAAGCTGCACATGATAGCCATCTGCCGGGCATGCAGGAGTTGGTGCCGAAGCTGCTGACTGCGTATTCAAGGCTGCCCGCCGACGATTCGCGCCGCGTGCGTCTGGCGCCGGCAATCAAGCTGCTTGAACAATGGGACTATCGCAGCGCCCTCGATTCGGTGCCTACAACCATCGCTGTGGTGTGGGCCGATGTGCTTTGGCCTAATGCAGTAGCGCAAGGCAACGCGATCGGACTGACGCCTTGGGAACTGATCACTGCCGGCATGGGCGATGCGGACCTCGTGCAGACCTTCGACAGTTCACTGCAAAAACTCAGTGCGGACTTTGGCGATTGGCAGGTGCCTTGGGGGAAGATCAATCGGTACCAGCGCAATGATGGATCGGTTGTTCAGAACTTCGATGATGACAAGCCCAGCGTCGCAATACCTCACTCGCCAGGACGCTGGGGCGCCTTAGCCACCGTTGAAGCGCGCACCTATCCGGGTACGAAACTCCGATACGGGACTTCTGGAAACAGCTTCGTGGCCGTCGCCGAGTTCGGCCCTCGGCTGAAAGCCTGGGCCGTCAGCGTCGGCGGGGAGAGCAGTGATCCGAAGTCACCGCATTTCTCTGACCAAATTGAGCTTTATGCTAACGGCAAACTTCGGCCCGTCTATTTCTACGCGGACGAACTGGCGAGCCACTCTGTCCGCCAATATAGGCCGGGCAAGTAATTCCTGACCGGTTGCCCGCCCGATGTGTCGAAGTCTGCTGTTGGCTCCAATGACACAGAACATCAGCGGGATACCTTGCCGATCCGTCCCAAGATGCCGTTGAGTGCACACTCATCGTCCAGCCTTGGGCGACCTCACCGGCTCGATCGCTCCATTGCGAGGCAGCAGCGGCCTGATCCACCTCCCCAGCCCCGCGCTGTCTTCTCTCTTTTGATCCACGCATACCAGACGCACCTCCACCCTTTCGCGACGACAGCGTTTTGTTGGCCGCTCTTAGTACCCAACCCATTCCCATCCACGGAGAACCTCGATGAAACGCTTTTCCTGTCTTCTTGCTCTCGCCGCCGTCGCGATGGGCAACACGGCCTTTGCCGTACCGGTCACCTACAACCTCGACCCGACGCACACCTTTCCGAGCTTCGAAGCCGACCACATGGGGGTATCGGTCTGGCGCGGCAAGTTCAACAAGACCGAGGGGAAAGTCGTTTTCGACAAGGCCTCTGGCAGTGGCACGCTGGACGTCACGATCGACGTGAATAGCATTGATTTCGGCCTGGACATCATGAACAGCAAAGCCAAGAGCAATGAGCTGTTCGATGCAAGCAAATTCCCGACTGCCACCTACAAAGGGAAGCTCGATGGCTTTACCAATGGCATACCCTCACGCGTGGTCGGCGACCTGACTTTGCATGGCGTGACCAAGCCTGTGGTATTGAACATCAATTCGTTCAAATGCATCCCGCACCCGATGGTCAAGCGCGAATTGTGCGGCGCCGATGTGCTGACCACGATCAAGCGCGATGAGTTCGGCATTGATGCGGGCAAGGCCTACGGATTCAAAATGGACGTTACTTTGCGCATCCAGGTCGAAGCAGTTCAAGCGGAATAAGAAAGCACAGGACGCAGGGCTTGGCGATAGCACCGAGCCACCAACGCGTCATCAATCACAAGGCCCCGGCTGCTCAAGCGACCGGGGCCTTGTGCATTGATCGGGCCACTTCACCGGTCGCGGTAGGGACGGAGATTGCTCTCCGCCCCCCGCACAGATCCGTACGTGCGGCGCTACCGCATACGGCTCCTG
>CAHJWV010000688.1 GCA_903643055.1 Burkholderiales bacterium
CGATCGGGTCCCAGTTGACGACCTGCGTGCGGCGCTCGGCGATGCCAGCCTTCAGCATTTTCAGGAACAGCCACTGGTTCCAGCGGTAGTAGTCAGGCGCGCAGGTGGTGATCTCGCGGCTCCAGTCGATCGCCAGGCCCATCGACTGCATCTGCTTCTTCATATAAGCGATGTTGTCGTAGGTCCATTTCGCGGGCGGCACCTTGTTCTTGATCGCGGCGTTCTCGGCCGGCAGGCCGAAGGCGTCCCAACCCATCGGCATCAACACGTTGAAGCCCTTCATGCGCAACTGGCGCATCAGCATGTCGTTGATGGTGTAGTTGCGCACGTGCCCCATGTGCAGCTTGCCGCTGGGATAGGGCAGCATCGAGCAGGCGTAGAACTTTTCCTTGCTCGCGTCTTCGGTGACACGGTAAGCGTCAGCGGAAGTCCACGCGGCCTGGGCGGCGCGCTCGATGTCGGTCGGGTTGAAGTCGGGATTCATGGGGTGCGGGGCCAGGGCCGGAGGGTGCCAAGCAGGCAAGGGCGAATTATAGGAAGCACCCGGCGCAAAGCGGCCGAAGTGCGATGCCGCTCATCCATGCAGCCAGAAAGCGCGTCGTTGCACACCCCGCTGGAATCGCGATGACCGTCTGGACCAGTGCTTTGCCGATTCCCGTGCCGCGAAGCGCCTAATCGACGACGACCATCGAGATGTACCCGTTGGTCATGCCGTCCGTGAGCGCGCGGATGAAGCCGACCACTCGATCATTGCTGATGGCAACAAGCGCCAATTGAGACCGCGAGACAAGCTCTGCGAACTCTTCGGCGTTGGAGACCTTGCGATCCCAGCCGGCGGCCAGCAGCAGCTGCCTTGCCGCTTCGGTCTCATCGGGACGAATCGCACGGATTTGCATGTGAAGCTTCTTTGGCTGCTGATGACTGACGCGATGCCTGAGCGGGACTCAGCTTCGAATGCGCTTTACCAGCGCGGTTGTTGAGTAGCCGTCGACAAATGCGATTGCCTGTGCGTTACCGCCCCAGCTGCGCACCCAGCTCGTCTCGGCCAGCGTTTCGATGTCGTAGTCGCCGCCTTTGACGTAGAAATCGGGCTTCACGCGTTTCAGCAGTTCGACCGGCGTTTGTTCATCGAACAAGGTCACCAGGCTCACGCTCTCCAGCGCTGCCAGCACGCAGGCGCGATCGGCTTCGGCATTCAGCGGGCGATCGGGGCCTTTGCCGAGCAGCCGAGCCGACGCATCACTGTTCAGGCCGATCACCAGGCTGCCACCCAGCGCACGTGCATGAGCGAGGTAGCTGACATGGCCGCGGTGGAGGATGTCGAACACACCGTTCGTGAACACCAGCGGACGAGGAAGAGACGCGACACGCTCAGCCAAATCAGAAGTGCTGCACAACTTGTCAAGGAAAGAAGACATGGGCGCGATTGTGACGCGGGTTTGTCCGCAGCCTCCGGGGCGCTTGGCGGAAAAACCCTAAAGTCTCGGCCGATCAGCACGAGTCCTCATGAACCTCAAGCCAAGCCGCCGCAGCGCCAGCGCACAAGACATTGAAGTTCTGCTCCGAGAAGGCCGCCAATTGCACGCGCAGGGCCGGCTGAACGAAGCCTTCGCCCGCTACCAGGCGGCGGTCGCGGCCGACCCGCAACATGCCGACGCCCAACACCTGCTGGGCCTGGGTTATGTTGCGTTGGGGCACATGGATGCAGGCCTGGCGTTCATCCGGCGTGCCATTGCCCAGAGCCCGAACAGCATTGATTTCCGAGCCAACCTGGCGACGGCCCTGGTGCAGCTGGGCCGTCATGGCGAGGCCGAGCAGGAGCTGCAAAACGCTTGCGCGATGACGCCGGGCGATGTCGAGTTGCGCATTGCGTTGGCTGTGCAGCAAGCCCGCATGCTGCGCTTCGACGCCGCCATTGCCAGCTATGCACGTGCCGCCGAACTGGCACCGCAGCGGGCCGATGTGCATGAATCGCTGGCGCGCTTGCGCTATCAAGCTGATGACCTGGCGGCTGCCGTGAGCAGTGCGCAGCAAGCGGTAGCGCTGGCGCCGGCCCGCGCCGCCCGGCTCAACATGGGCCATGCCGCGGCGCAAGGCCAACCCGCACCACGTGCCGATATCTCGGTGCTGAATGCCTCGACAGCGCTGAGCGCAGACGATTTGCGGCAGGCCTGCCGTGACCGCGATCTGCTGGTGATCGATGATTTCCTCACCGACCCGATGAGCGTGCGCGCTGAAGCGATTGCCTTGCATGGCCAGCGCTCCCGCGAACTGCCGCACAGCAATTTCCCCGGCGCACAGTCTTTGGCCCAGCCTTGCCAGCCGCTGATGCAGCGCATGGCCGATGCCATCGGCCGGTCGATCAAATGGGATTCGCTGGACAACGGGGCCCTGCGTGTGAGCCTTGCCGCCGACAAGGCCCGGGCCGACGTCCATTTGGACAGCCCGTTGCTGCAAGACATTTATGGCGCCGTGCTTTATCTGAGCCTGCCGGAGCACAGCCAGGGCGGAACCAGCTTCTTTCGCCACCGCGCGAGTGGCTGGGACCGTCGGCCGACCGACGCGCAATTGCAAACCGGTGGCTACCGCTCGCTGCTCGACTTCCAGCAGCGCGGCCTGCCTGCGCCACGTTCGCTGCCTTTCACCGAATGGCAGCAGCAACGCGAGACGACCTGGGACTGGATGTTCGAAGTTCCGATGCGCTTCAACCGGCTGATCATCTATCGCAGCAATTTCTTTCACGCGATCAGCAACCTGTTTGGCGATCACGCCGACAACGGTCGGCTGGTGCAGCTGTTCCACTTCGAGACCATCGCGCCTCGCTGAAATCAGCGCTGATGAAATAAAGGTCCGCATGAAAAACGGGCCCATCGGGCCCGTTTAGTGGATCGCCTGAAGCGGCGGTGAATCAGCTCAAGCGGCGGGTAATGCGTCTGGCTTGCCTTTGGCGATCCACTAAACAGGCCC
>CAHJWV010000689.1 GCA_903643055.1 Burkholderiales bacterium
CTGCGGATTCCGGGATCATCGCGCTCAGCATTCCGATTTGATCCCGCGCAGCGTTCCGATGTGATGCCGCGCAGCGTTCCGATTAAAGTCTGCGCAGCGTTCCGATTACTATCCGCGCAGCATTCCGAAGGGATGCCGCGCAGGTAGAGATTGTCAGAGCCTTGTCGATGAGAGGTGTTTTCTTCCGCGGAAGGAGACGCCGATGCCGACGAGGAGAATGGATATGCGCCAGGTGCGCGAACTGATGAGGCTCCACCGTGAGGCGGGGCTCGGAATGCGGGCGACAGCCCGTCTTGGCGGCATCGCGGAATCGACGCTGCGGGATATGTTAAAGCGGTTCGACGGTTCAGGCCTGACGTGGCCGGTGCCAGCGGAGCTCAGCAACGTCGAACTTGAGCAGAAGTTATACGGCGTCGCGGGGCGCAAGCCCGGCCAGCGTAAAATGCCCGAGCCGGACTGGGCGATGGTACACCGCGAGTTGAAGCGCAAACACGTGACGCTTCAGACGTTGTGGGAAGAGTATATCGAGACGCATCCCGAGGGCTATCGATACAGCCGCTTTTGCGATTTGTACCGTAGCTGGGAGGGACGACTGCCGGTCACGATGCGCCAGACGCATCAGGCTGGGGACAAGCTGTTCGTTGATTACGCAGGTGACAAGCAGCCGGTTGTGGTGGACCGCCTGACCGGTGAGACCCGCGACGCACATATCTTTGTCGCTGTAATGGGCGCTTCCAGCCTGTCGTTTGCGTGTGCGACGTGGAGCGAGACGTTGGCCGACTGGACCGATGCGCACGTCCAGGCCTTTGCAGCGTTCGGCGGTGCTCCTCGCTTGCTGTTGCCCGATAATGCCAAGGTCGCGGTGATCAAGGCATGCCTTTACGATCCACAGGTCAACCGCAGCTATGCGGATCTGGCCCGTCATTACGGCGCTGCATGCCTTCCAACACGCCCGCGGCGACCGCGGGATAAAGCGAAAGTGGAAGCATGCGTCGGCATCGTCGAACGATGGCTGTTCGGCCGGTTGCGCAATGTGATCTTCTACAGCCTTGCTGAGTTGAACGCGGCGATCGCGGCGTTGATGGCACGGCTCAATGACGAGCGTGTCCTGCGCCATGTTGGTCAGACCCGTCGCCAATTGTTCGAAGCGCTCGACGCGCCACTTCTCAAGGCCCTGCCGAGCGAACCCTATGTCTATGCCGAATGGAGCACGCGCCGAGTAGGTATCGACTATCACGTTGAAGTTGGGCATCATTTTTACTCGGTGCCGCACCGGTTCGCACGCAAACCAGTCGAAGCGCGGCTGACCGCACGCACGGTTGAAATCTTCCTAAACGGCGAGCGTATCGCCGCGCACATGCGTGGCAGTGGTAATGGCCGGCATACGACGGTGCCAGATCATATGGCCTCTGCCCACCGCCGCTATGGGGACTGGACGCTGGAGAAAATCCTCGCTGAAAGTAGCCGGATCGGACCTTGCGCCCAGTTGCTATGTGAAAAGATCCTGGAGGATCGCCCCCACCCCGAGCAGGGCTTTCGCTCATGCAGGGGCATCCTGGGCCTTGAGAGGCGCTTTGGCGCTGTACGGCTCGAGGCGGCAGCCCAGCGCGCGCTCGAGATCGGGTCGCGCAACTACCCCTCGCTTAAGTCCATCCTCGAAAAAGGTCTTGAGGGGCAACCGCCGTCGCCGGCGTCCGGCGACCATCAACCCATCGAACACGGCAATATCCGGGGCTCAAGCTACTATCACTGAAGGACATAACGATGCTGACACATCCCACACTCGATCAACTCAACCACCTTGGGCTCCATGGCATGGCCAAGGCGTTTGGTACGATGGCGGAAAATCCCGAGGCGGCAACGCTCAGTCACGCGGAGTGGCTCGGGGTAATCCTCGACCATGAGCTCAGCTGGCGACAGGACAAGCGCATGGCCATGCGGCTACGGCATGCCAAGCTGCGTCATCGTGCCGTTCCAGAGGATATCGACTACCGCACCTCACGCGGGCTGGATCGCCGGTTTATGGAAACGCTCCTTCAGGGAGACTGGATCAAGGGTCACGACAATCTGATCATCACAGGCCCAACCGGCACCGGGAAAAGCTGGCTGTCGTGCGCTATCGGCCACAAAGCCTGCCGCGACAACATGTCCGTCCTCTATGTTCGGCTCGGCAAGCTGCTTGACGAGCTGAGCGTCGCGCGCGGCGACGGACGGATCGCGGCACGCTTGAAGAGCCTGGCGCGGGTCGACCTGCTCATCCTTGACGACTGGGGCCTTGAACCGCTCAACGCTAATGCTCGCCATCATCTGCTCGAGATCCTCGAGGATCGATACGGCAACCGATCAACGCTGGTCACCAGCCAGCTTCCAATCGCCAGTTGGCATGCCGTGATCGGCGACAACACCTATGCCGACGCGATCCTGGACCGCCTCGTCCACAACGCTCACCGGATCACTCTCGAAGGCGAATCCCAGAGGCGCCAGCGGACCAAGATCGCTTGACCGCCCCCTGATACCGTGAAAGGAAAAAAAACGTCGATTACGGCTCTGACAAGT
>CAHJWV010000690.1 GCA_903643055.1 Burkholderiales bacterium
CAATGCCGCCATCGACCACGTGCGTGACTGGGCACTGGGCACCGGCAGCAAGTGGGTCACGATGGGCGTGGCCTCGAACGGCGAATACGGCATTCCGAAGGACGTGATCTTCGGCTTCCCGGTGACCACCGTCGGTGGCGAATACAAGATTGTCGAAGGCCTCGCGATCGATGCCTTCAGCCAGGAGCGCATCAACCTCACGCTGCAAGAACTGCTGGAAGAGCAAGACGGCGTCAAACACCTGCTGTAAAACGGCCCGGCGCTGCGGCGCCGAAACACCGGGCCGGCACGCACTGCTGGCCTTTTTTTCGACCTGCCCCGCCCGCCCCACCATGACTCATTCCAAGGTGCATCCCCGGCAAGCGTTGTTCGACGCGTCGGAGCGTGCGCCTGCCCTTCCGGTCTGTGATCACTATGCCGGCGTGCAAGCGCGGATGCACAAGAGCTTGCAGTTGCAGGCCGACCTGGGGCCGGTGTTCGACGTCACTCTCGATGCTGAAGACGGCGCGCCCGTGGGCGGTGAAGCCGAACATGCCCATTTGATCGCCGAGATGGTGGTGTCTCCACTCAATCGCTTCGGCCGGGTCGGCGCGCGCATCCACCCCTACGACCACCCCGCGTTCGAATCCGACGTCGACACCCTCGTCAAGCGCGCCGGCAGCCGCCTGGCCTATCTGATGGTGCCGAAGCTTGCGGATGCAGCGCAGGCGCAACGCGCCATCGGCGCGATCGACCGCGCACTGCTCGAGCACGGGCATGGGCAAGGCCGCGCCCGGCGCCTGCCGATCCATCTGCTGATTGAAACCCATGGCGCGCTGCGCGACGTGCAGCGCATGGCCGCCCATGCGCGTGTCGAATCTCTGTCGTTCGGGCTGATGGATTTCGTCTCGGCGCATCGCGGCGCGATTCCGTTGGCCGGCATGAGCGCAACCGGCCAGTTCGAGCATCCGCTGGTGCTGCGGGCCAAGCTCGACATCGCCGCGGCTTGCCACACCTACCGCAAGACGCCATCGCACTGTGTGGTCACCGAATTCCGCAAGCCCGATCTGCTCAGGCGAGCCGCGCACAAGGCAGCGCGCGAACTCGGCTATCTGCGCATGTGGAGCATCCACCCGGATCAGATCCGCCCGATCGTCGACGCCTTCGCACCAACCGCCGCCGAGACCGATCAGGCGATCGAGATCCTGATCGCAGCGCAGGCCGCCGACTGGGCGCCCATCAGCTACCGCGACACCCTGCATGACCGCGCCAGCTACCGCTACTTCTGGCATGTGCTCGAACGCGCCGTGCAAACCGGGCAGGCGCTGCCGGTGGAAATTCACCAGGCATTCTTCAGCGAGGCCACGCCATGACGATCGCCGTTCTGCCGCGCCTCGGTCGGCTTGCCCAGGCACCTGCGTGGGTCGCGGCCGCTTCTGTTGCGTACCGGCTCAACAAGTTCCGCGCAGTTGTCGAGCAAATGTTTCTAACCGGACAACGGCATGCCATCACTTTCGGGTCACACACAAGCGCGCAGACCGGCCTCGCAGGCGCGTTGATGGCCGATTGGAAGCGCATGACCACCGAGGTGTTCGCCGCCGCGGCGTGGTTCGTCAAGCCCGCCATCGCAGCCCCGATCGTGCGAGCCTCCACGCCACGCCTGCAAATTGTTTCAAAGACGGAATCTGTGGCTCGGACGCCAATGAAGCGCCCCCTCACAATCCGGGCTTCTTTAATTTTCCGGAGTGATCCCATGATCCGCACAGCCGCATTCGCAGTCGCCGTGGCGCTTTTCAGCGCTTCCGCTTTCGCGCAACAAGCCGCGCCCGCTGCCAAGCCCGCGCTGAAGCCCTTGATCAAAAAAGGCAAGGCCACGGCACCTGCAGAAAAGCCGCTGGCACCTGCCGATCAAACCCAACTCGATGCGGCCGAGCGCACGCTTTACGGCCCTTACCAATGTGATTTCAACCAGACCATCGACGTCAGCATCAACCCGAAAACACCCGGCTATGTCGACGTGGCCTTTGCCAAGAAGGTCTACACGATGAAGCCGGTGCTGTCGTCCACCGGCGCTTTGCGCTTGGAAGACGTCAAAGGCGTGACCTTGCTGCTGCAGATCGCCAACAAGTCGATGCTGATGGACACCAAGGCCGGCCGCCGCCTGGTCGATGCCTGCGTGCATGAAAAGCAACGTGCCTCGGCCGCCGCCATTGAAGCGGCCGCCGCTGGCAAGTAAGCACCACAAGCTTCACCCGAGCTTCGTCCACCTCCGTCCACCCTTCGATCACGCAGGCGATCCGGATCATGACCACAGGCCGCCACCTTCCACGCACGCTGCCTGGCTTCAGCGCCGGGAGGCGCGTGCAACGGCGGCCGATCACGGCCTTGCAGTGGCCTGCGGCCGGCCAGCCACCCTGAAATCCTTCTGTCGATCAGGGCCCTGCCCGCCGCGGTCGCACGCTCTTTGTTCCCTGGGTCTTATCCCGCTTTGCTTCACTCGGAGAGAAATACATGCTTCAAGCCTATCGCCAACACGTTGCAGAACGCGCCATGCTCGGCATCCCGCCGCTGCCGCTGTCTGCCCAGCAGACCAGTGAACTGATTGATCTGCTGAAGGCGCCGCCAGCCGGCGAAGGCGCCAACCTGGTCTACCTGCTGACGCACCGCGTGCCAGCCGGTGTGGACGATGCAGCCAAGGTCAAGGCCTCTTACCTCGCCGCCGTTGCCCACGGCACCGAGACCAATGCGCTGATATCGCGCGAGCTGGCCACCGAACTGCTCGGCACCATGCTGGGCGGCTACAACATCAGCCCGCTGATCGATCTGCTCGATGACGCGACCGTCGGCGCCGTCGCCGCCAAGGGCCTGAAGAGCACGCTGCTGATGTTCGACCAGTTCCATGACGTGAAGGACAAGGCCGACAAAGGCAACGCCAATGCGAAATCGGTGATCCAGAGCTGGGCCGATGCCGAATGGTTCACCTCGCGCCCCGAAGTGCCGACCAGCATCATTGTCAGCATCTTCAAGGTGACCGGCGAAACCAACACCGATGACCTGTCGCCCGCCCCCGATGCCTGGAGCCGCCCCGACATTCCGCTGCATGCACTGGCCATGCTGAAGAACAAGCGTGACGGCCAGCCTTTAGAAGCAGCGCCTGAAGACGACGGCAAGCGCGGCCCGATCAAGTTCATCGAAGACCTGCGTGCCCGGGGCAACTTGGTGGCTTATGTCGGCGATGTCGTCGGCACCGGCTCTTCCCGCAAGTCAGCCACCAACAGCGTGCTGTGGTTCACCGGCGAAGACATTCCGTTCATTCCCAACAAGCGCTTCGGCGGCGTCTGCCTGGGCAGCAAGATCGCCCCGATCTTCTACAACACGATGGAAGACGCCGGCGCCCTGCCGATCGAGCTCGATGTCAGCCAGATGAACATGGGCGATGTCGTCGAGCTGCGTCCCTACGAAGGCAAAGCCTTCAAGAACGGCCAGCTGATTGCCGAATTCAAGGTCAAGAGCGATGTGCTGTTCGACGAAGTGCGCGCCGGTGGCCGCATTCCGCTGATCATCGGCCGCGGCCTGACCTCCAAGGCCCGCGAAGCACTCGGCCTGCCGCCCAGCACCCTGTTCCGCCTGCCGCTGAACCCGGCCGACACGAAGAAGGGCTTCTCGCTCGCACAGAAGATGGTCGGCAAAGCTTGCGGCCTGCCCGTCGTCAACGGCGAACAAGTCGGCGTGCGCCCCGGCACCTATTGCGAACCGCGCATGACCAGCGTCGGCTCGCAAGACACCACCGGCCCGATGACCCGCGACGAGCTGAAAGACCTGGCCTGCCTGGGCTTCAGCGCGGACTTGGTGATGCAGTCGTTCTGCCACACCGCGGCTTATCCGAAGCCGGTCGACGTGAAGATGCACCACGAGCTGCCCGACTTCATCAGCCACCGCGGCGGCATCTCGCTGCGCCCCGGCGACGGCGTGATCCACAGCTGGCTCAACCGCTTCCTGTTGCCCGACACCGTCGGCACCGGCGGCGACAGCCACACCCGCTTTCCGATCGGCATCAGCTTCCCGGCCGGCTCGGGCCTGGTCGCATTTGCCGCCGCCACCGGCGTGATGCCGCTCGACATGCCGGAGAGCGTGCTCGTGCGCTTCAAGGGCAAGATGCAAGACGGCGTCACGCTGCGCGACCTGGTCAACGCCATTCCGCTGTACGCGATCAAGGCCGGCCTACTGAACGTCGAGAAGAAGGGCAAGAAGAACATCTTCTCCGGCCGCATCCTCGAAATCGAAGGCCTGCCCGACCTGAAGGTCGAACAAGCCTTCGAGCTGTCTGACGCTTCAGCGGAGCGCAGTGCCGCCGGCTGCACGGTGCACCTGAACAAAGAGCCGATCATCGAATACATCACCAGCAACATCACGCTGATGAAGTGGATGATCTCCGAGGGCTATGCCGACGCACGCACGCTGCAGCGCCGCATCGCCGCGCAGGAAGCCTGGCTGGCCAACCCGCAGTTGCTGAAGGGCGACGCCGACGCCGATTACGCCGCCGTGATCGAAATCGATCTGGCCGACATCCATGAGCCGATCGTCGCCTGCCCGAACGACCCGGACGACGTGAAGACGCTCGCCGAAGTCTCGGGTGCCAAGATCGATGAAGTCTTCATCGGCTCCTGCATGACCAACATCGGCCACTTCCGTGCGGCCAGCAAGCTGCTCGAAGGCAAGCGCGACATCCCGGTCAAGCTGTGGGTCGCCCCACCGACCAAGATGGACGCGAAGAAGCTCAGCGACGAAGGCCACTACGGTGTGCTCGGCAACGCTGGCGCGCGCATGGAAATGCCGGGCTGCAGCCTGTGCATGGGCAACCAGGCGCAGGTCAAGGAAGGTGCGACGGTGTTCTCAACCAGCACGCGCAACTTCCCGAACCGCCTGGGCAAGAACAGCAACGTCTACCTCGGCTCCGCCGAGCTGGCTGCGGTGTGCGCGAAGCTGGGCCGCATCCCCAGCCGCGAGGAATACCTGGCCGACATGGGCGTGCTGACCGCCGCCAGCGACAAGGTCTACAAGTACCTGAACTTCGACCAAATCAAGGACTTCACCGACGCGGCCGACAAGGTCACGGCCTGACCCGAAGCGCCTTCACTCAGGCGCCTGAAACACAAAAGCCCGCGGTTGCCAAGCCGCGGGCTTTTTTCATGGTCTCATTGATGGTCTCATCCGCCTCGGTGACGATCGCCACCGAGCATTTCGACGCCGCTCAGAAATAGAACTGCAGCGTGGCCAGCGGGCCACTGGCGCGCACGTTGATGTTCGGAGACAGCTCGTAGTAAGTAAGCGGCCGGGCATTCCATCTTGATGTCTTCGAAGAAGCGGCTCTCGCTACACATTGACGACATGCCGCAGCAG
>CAHJWV010000691.1 GCA_903643055.1 Burkholderiales bacterium
AGCCTTCGAGCGTTTGGCGAGTGTTCATGCGGGCGCTTATCTCGCCCCCTTGCGCCTGCTCGCGTTGGAAGGGCGAGACCGGCTCGTCGGCCGAGGAGTTGCCTGCTCCTTGTTGACCGGTGAGGAAAACGTGCCGATCGACGGCGCGACGGTGGTGTCGAGCACCATCGAGATGGTCGACACCAACCGGCCGATCGATGTGGCGGTGATCGACGAAGCGCAGATGATTTTCGACGGCTCCCGTGGCTGGGCCTGGACGCAGGCGATCGTCGCGGTGCCGGCCAACGAGGTGATCATCATCTGCTCGGCGTATGCGGTGTCGGCGATCGAGAACCTGCTGAAGCTGTGCGGAGAGAACTGCCAGGTCCGCCATTTCGAGCGCAAGCAGCATGTGCAATTGCTGCCCGCCCCGGTGCCGATCTCGGCGCTCAAGAAAGGCGACGCGGTGGTGGCCTTCAGCCGCCGAGAGGTGCTGATGTTGCGCGACCAAGTGGCGGCGAATGGGCACGAGGTATCGGTGATCTACGGGGCGCTGCCGCCGGAAGTGCGGCGCCGCGAAGCCGAGCGCTTCGCACATGGTGCGTCGCATGTGCTGGTGGCGACCGATGCGATCGGCATGGGATTGAATCTGCCGATCCGCCGGGTGCTGTTCAGCACGATGACGAAATTCGATGGCCAGACCGACCGCACGTTGAGCGAATCCGAGGTGCACCAAATCGCCGGTCGGGCAGGGCGTTATGGCATGCATGAAGAAGGTTTCACCGGCGTGCTGCGTGAGGCCGAACCGGCTGCGGCGCGGTCGCTCAAGGAGCAACTTGCGCGCACGCCCCGCGCACCGCGTGATTTCAAGGCGCCGGTGGCACCGAACTGGTGGCATGTGAACACGATCGCATCGCGCATGGGCCTTCGCAAGCTGCGCGCGGTGCTGGACGTTTTCATGGATCAGCTGAAACTGGACAACGCCCACTTTGAAGTGGCCGAGCTGTCGCAGATGCTGGACTTGGCCGAGCAGCTCGATACCACCGCTGGCAGCCTGTCGCTGAAAGAGCGCTTCATCTATGCACAGGCGCCGGTCGACACCCGCACCGATTCTCAGGTGCAGCAGTTCCTGGACTGGACGCACAAACACGCGCTGACCGGCCAAGCCGGCACGCCGTGGTTCCTCAATGATGTCGATGAACACAGCCGGCTGGACCGCATGGAGCAGGCCTTGCGCTCCTGCACGCTGTGGCTGTGGCTGGACCTTCGCTTTCCCGGCATCTTTGGTCACGTGGACGAAGTGGCCGACTTGCGCCGGCGTCTCAATGACGGCATCGAGCGGCAACTCAAGGGCAAGAAGCCGCTGTGGACGCGCGGCGGGCGTGGCCGCTGAGACTGCTCAGGCTTTTGACACAGTCTATTTCTATTCGGGCAGATCTCCATCCGATTTGAAGTTTGCCGTCATCAAAAAACTGAAGGTGGGTGGCAGAGCGCCCGCGCGGGGCCGATGTGCTCATCAACATGCGACCGACGAGGTGCCGCGTCAATGGGCTTCCGCGACAGCTCGCTTTCGCGCTGGCATTACCGGGCGTCCGGCGGTGCGGCGCCAAGGCTCGGCGTTTGAGAGACTGAGCCCAAGGCCGCGTGCGGAATCCAGCGCAGCAAGGCGTCGAGCATGCCTTCCGGGATGAGCGGCTTCGCAATGTGGTCGACCATGCCGGCTTCGAAGCACTGGGCGCGGTCTTCGGCCAGCGCAGCGGCGGTCATCGCGATCACTGGCAGCGCCGCCCAGGCGCCGTGCTCGCGGATGCGCCGGGTCGCTTCGAGCCCGTCCATCACCGGCATGTGCAGATCCATCAGCACGGCGTCGAACGCCCGCCCGCCCGGGTCTTCCAGCGCGGCCAGGGCTTGTGCGCCGTCATCGACGACACGCACCTCCAGGCCCATGCTTTCGAGAATGCGGCGCGCCACGATCTGATTCACGAGGTTGTCTTCGGCCAGCAGCACGCGCGCACCGGCCAGCGGCGCAGCGCGCGCCAGCAGCCATTCGGCCGGGGTCGTGGCATGCGGTGTCGTGCCAACGGGTTCGCCGAGCGCATTCACGATTGCATCGCCGCGCGCGGCCGGCAGCGCGTGGCTGGCGCGGCGGGCGGCGATTTTCTGCAAGGCGGCCCGCAGCGCGGAGGCCAGCACCGGCCAGCTTGCGAGCCGATGACATCACCACCAGCGCGGCTGCGCCAGCGGCGTCGCCACGGCCCGCGAGTCGCAGCGAGCGCGACAAGACTCGCTGTTGATGCAGGTTGAGCTGTTGCCCATCGAGCAGTACGGCATCGAACGGATCAGCCGAACGCAGGCCTTCCTGGATGTGCTTCAGCGCGGCCCGCGCGTTCGCAGCGAGCGTGACCCGAACCTCCCAGGCCAGCAGTTGCGCCAGGTTCACCCGATGGGCCAGCGACTCGCCATCGACCAGCAGCACCCGCAAGTTCGCCACACTCGGCCCGAGCAAGGCGGGAGCGACCGCGTCGGCCGGGCGATGCAGTTTGACGGTGAACCAGAACTCGCTGCCATGCCCCGGAGCGCTCGTCATGCCGATCTCGCCACCCATCAGCTTGACCAGCCGCTGGCAGATCGTGAGGCCCAGGCCGGTGCCGCCGAAGCGGCGCGTGATCGAGTTGTCGGCCTGCATGAAGGCATTGAACAGCCTGGCCTGTTTTGATTCGTCAATGCCGATTCCGCTATCGTGCACCGAGAAGCGCAGCAGGCCGGGCTCCGCCGGTGTGCCGGGCAGCTCCCGCACGACCACATGCACATGGCCGGCCTCGGTGAACTTCACCGCATTGCCGACGAGATTGTTGAGTACCTGCGACAACCTGAGCGCGTCGCCCTCCCAGTGGACGGGCAGCTCGGGCGGCAGATCGACAACGAAGTCGAGACCCTTCTGGCTCATGCGTGCGGCGAACACATCGGCGGTGCGCTGCAGCGTTTGCTCGAGATCGAAGCCGATCTGCTCGAAACGCAATTGCCCGGCCTCGATCTTGGAATAGTCGAGCACGTCATCGAGCAATCCCATCAGCGCAACCGCTGCGGTGTGCACCTTGTCAAGGTCGTCGCGTGCGCTGGCTGGCAGCACGTCTTCGAGCGCCAGCCGGCTCAGCCCGACGATGGCATTCATCGGGGTGCGGATCTCGTGGCTCATGTTGGCCAGGAACGCGCTTTTGGTTTGGGTCGCTACTTCGGCCAGATCGCGGGCCGACGTGATGGTCGCCAGCGCAAGGTGCTGCTCGGTCACGTCATGGGTGAACAGCAGCAAATGGGGTTGGCCTTGGCGAAGAATGCGGGCCAGGCGGCAGTCCAGGTGCATGGGTCCGTCATCGTCATCGCCATCGAGTTTCAGTTCGCAGCGCCGCGCCAGGCCGTCTTCCAGCGTGGCGCGGGTTGGCGAAACCAAGGCCTTGGCCCGAAGTTCCATCCAGCCCCACAAGCCCAGCGCCTTGAGCCGATCAGCGTCGACGCCGAGAGCGCTGTCAAGTGCGGCGTTAGACAACACGCCATGCCCATCGATGTGAAACACCCCGCAACCCACCGGGTCGTTGCCGATCACCGCCTCGGCGAACTGTGCCAACTCTTCGGCGTACGCCTGGGCTTTGCGGATCGCGCTGACATCGGTGGCAGTGGCGTAGAAGCCCTGCACCACGCCGGCGTCATCGTGGTCGGGGCGCAGGCCGAATTGAAGATGGCGTGTGACGCCATGGGCCGCAACGAAGGCTTGCTCGAAAGCCTGTGGCTGACCCCTCAGCACGGCAAGAATGTGCGCTTCGTTGCGTGCGAAATGCAAGGGCCCGATGACATCGCGCAGATGCCGGCCGGGCAATGTGTGCGGGTTGATGCCCAGCCAACCGCGATGGGCGCGGTTGCCGAAACGGTTGCGCAGCTGGGCGTCCCAATAGCCGATGATGCTGGGCGTGTGGTCGAGGATGGCACGCAGATCCCGCTCATGCTCGACGAGCTGTATCGCCTGCACTTCAACGCGTTGCTGCAGCCGCAATTGCTCGGCTTCGATCTCGCGCTGCAGCCGTTGTTGATCGAGCGCGCGGTGGATTGCGCTTGCCAGAACGTCGGTGCTGAGCTGCAACTTCGACAGATAGTCGGCCGCGCCATCGCGCAGCACCTGCACGACCAGCGCTTCGTTGCCGGCGCCGGTGATCATGATGATCGGGCAATCGCGCAGCGATTCGCGGTGCAGCACGGGCAACAACTTCAGGCCGCTGGCCGAGCCCAGATGGTTGTCCAGCAGCACACAGTCGAACTCATGCGAATGCACCATGTGCAGCGCTTCGTCACTGTTGGCGGCCTCCCTGGCCTGCACATTCAAATCCGAATGTTTCAGCAGGCGCAGCACGCGCTCGCGGTCGACATCGTCGTCGTCGACGATGAGCAGTTGTATCGACAGGCGCTGCGCTTGAATCGCCGTCGACCCGGCGGCCATGCCGCCATTCATCGCCGGTGCGGCGTGGGCCGCCCTGGTTGCAGCAGCAACGGCCGCATGCAGGTGGTGCGATGCCGCGTTTGCCTGGCTGATGAGGCAGCGCATGTGCCTTCGATGCGTGGGGTGTTCGAGTCCATGGCGTTACTCCGAGGAAGTACTGCGAAAACACATCGGCCACCAAACGCGAAAGCACGCGCCGCGACCATCAGCGACTGGAGAGATCAATTTGATGCGGCCGCCGTGCACGTCCACGAGGCGCTTGGTCAGCGCAAGCCCGATGCCGGTGTTGCCGCGTTCTTTGGCGGTGAGCGTTTGCAGCAGCTTGAAGATGAGTTCGTCTTCTTGTGGAGCGACGCCCGGGCCATCGTCGATCACGCTGATCTCGCAAAAATCGCCGTCGTTCCGAGCCTTGACCCACAAGTGGCCCTTGGCGCGGTCATGGTGCTTGATGGCGTTGCCCAGCAGATTGCGCAGCGCGGTCTCCAAGGGCGCGGCAATGGCCTGAAAGGGTTCGACATCGAGCGACAGGTCGACCACGAAGCCGGGCGGCGCCGGTTGAATGTCGAGGATGCCGCGCACCAGGTCGCCCAGGTTGACCGGTGAATACTCGGTGGCTGCGCGGCCGGCGCGTGCATAGCTCAGCAAGTCATCGATCACGCGCTCCATGCTCGCGATGCGCAAGCTCACGCGGTCAAGGTTGCGCTTGACGTCGCCGGGCGGGTCGTCTTGCAAGTCGGCCTTGATCCAGTCGACGAGGTCGGCGATGCCGCGCAAGGGCGAACGCAAGTCATGCGAGGCGACGTAAGTGAACTCCTTCAGATCGGCGTTCGCACGTTGGGTTTCGAGTTCCAGGCGGTAGCGTTGCCGCTCGACCTCATCGGCGAGCCGTTTGCGCACGGTGTTGTCGGTGCCGATCAGCAGAAAGCCGATGATGTCGTTCTCCGTGCCACGCAGGGCTGTCACCGAGACAATGGCCGGAAAGCGCGTGCCGTCTTTTCGGATGTAGGTCAACTCGTAGATGTCTTCGATGCCGCGCGAGGCTTTGAACACCAGGGCTTCGAAGCCGGGGGCGATCGGGATCTTCAGCTCGACGCTGAGTGCGGCAGCGCGAACGATCAACTCCTGTGGATCAGAGATGTCGGCCGGCGTGATCTTGTTCATCACGTCGATGGCGGCATAACCCAGCATCTGCGCGGCACCGACGTTGAAAATTTGAATCACTCCTTTCGCATCGGTGGCGATGCTGGAGAAATTGACGCTGTTGAAAATGGCGTTCTGCAGCGCCCCGGCCTTGGCCAGCGCGGCCTCGGCCTGTTTGCGCGCAGTGTTGTCGGTGCCGATCAAGAGGTAGCCGATGATGGCTTCCTGCGCGTTGCGCAGGGCCGTCACCGACACCACCGCGGGCAGCCGGGTGCCGTCTTTGCAGATGTAGGTCAGCTCGTAGATGTCTTCAATCCCGTGGGAAGCTTTGAACACCAGGGCTTCGAAGCCGGGGGCGATCGGAATCTTCAGCTCGGCGCTGAGTGCGGCGGCGCGAACGATCAACTCCTGTGGATCAGAGAGGTCGGCTGGCGTGATCTTGTTCATCACGTCGATGGCGGCATAACCCAGCATCCGCGCGGCACCGACGTTGAAGATTTGAATCACGCCGTTGGCGTCGGTCGCGATGCTCGAGAAATTGGCGCTGTTGAAAATCGCGTTCTGCAGCGCGTCAGTGCTCAGCAAGGCCGCTTGCTGCCGCGTTTCCTCAAGGCATTCGACCGTGGCGGCCGTCTGCGCGGTGACGAAATCGGAAACAGGCGTACCCATCGACTCGCTCTCGCAAAGTGCAAATACGTTTCGCGAGGCGCGCGTCGACGGAGTTTTGCATGTCAGCCGCTTATACGCTGATCGTGCGTGCGGCGATACCGTTATTCAACAAGGCCATCCCGCCACAGGGGCGGAGGTGTTCACGCTCTTGCCGTGGATGGCGGCCCGTCGCGGGTGACATCAAAGACTTGCTTGCGCCGGTTGGTTTGTGCATGTCACCATCGAGGTAGGTTCTTTGTGATCTGTCGCGGCGCCCGCGGCGCCATCGGGTGCCATGCAGCCCACCGCTCCCGGCCAGGCTCAGCGGCCGGCCATCGTTGGAATCAGAACCATCCGTGCCATCTGGGTAAGAGGGAAACGTAAACGGTAAGGGAAAGGAAAAAGGATGCTTGCGCGCATTTTTTTATCGGCCTTGTCCGGTGCGACACCCATCGCGATGGCCGCTTTGCTTGTCGGCCCTTTGTCGGCCTGGGCCGAAGAGAGCCAGACCTTGAACTTTCGCCTGCCGCCGAGCGCGGCCGAGGCGATGCCCAATGCACCTTGCGAGCGCGGGCTGAACCTGTCGAAGCTGGTGCTCGACAAGAAGCTGCAATCGGCCTTGATCGGCGGCGATGCCCAGACGGCGCAGGTGCTTGATTCCACCCCGGCGGTGCTGAAGCAGCTGCGCCGGTTCGGCGGCGCCACGCGCGGGCTGGTGACGGCCGGGCCGCCGGGCCGCGGCTCGCAATGCGAGTCGAGTTGCGCGATCTTGCCGGTGGGCGCGCGCATCCGCCAGGTGCAGGTGTCGAACCGCTATGGCGCCAATGGCTTGGCAATTCTGCCGGGCGATGCGCTGGCGTCGAACCCCGACGTTCAGGTGATGGTGGTGGCCACCGAGGTGTCGAACACCATCGACATGGGCGACCAGTCGGGCTATGAAGACTTTCTGATCAGTGACAGCCACCGCGCCGTTTGCATGACGGCGAAAAACTGGAGCGCCACCGAGCCTTCGTTGCAGACGGTGCAGATCGTTTTCGATCGCTAACCTTGCAGGCTGGCGAAGTCCCACGCCAGCGGATTTGGTGCGTTGGGCACCTTCTCGGGGTAAGCCCGATTCGACTTCATGTTAGGGATGGCGCGCGCTGCGGACAGGCGAAGACATCGCTTCGGCACGAGATTTCCCCCGTGCTCATTGGAGTTTCGACCCGCCTCGCCCTCCGGATCGGCTCAGATACGCCTGGTTTCAATAGCCCTGCAAGCGACCTGACCATGGCGGCTGCGTCGGCCTTTTGAGCGCACTCTTTCCACCTCGACGAGGAGGTCTAACTTTTCGTTCAAGCGAATGCCGTGTCGACAGTGGGTCAGTCGGCGAATCGGCTCCGTTCCCGGTTCTGGATTTCGTGAGTCTTCATGCACCTGAGCTCAGCAAGACCATGCCCACACCTTCATTCCCTGCTGCTCAACCTGCCGCTCAAGCGCGCCGCCTTCTGGTGGCGCATCACGCTGGCGCCGCTGCTGATGCTGCAGATCGGCGGGGTGCATGCGGCCGCGTTGAACGAGCTGATTGCCGAGGCCTTGCGCAGCCACCCGACGGCGCGTGCGCAGCAGGCCAGGGTGGCGGCCGCGCAGGCCGGTGTGTCCAGTGCGAAGTGGCAGTTCTGGCCCACGCCTTACGCCAGCGTCGATACCGCCAATGGTTCGAGCAACAACCCGTCTTATGCAGGTGACAGCACCGTCAAGACGCTGGGCTTGCGGCAGCCTCTGTGGACCGGAGGCCGCCTGAGCGCCGAACTCGAACGCGCGCGTGCCGCCGAAGGTTCGGCGGGCGCGGGTGCGGCCCTGGCGCGGCAGCAGCTGGCCTTGCGGGTGCTGCAGTCGTATGGCGATTGGCTGGCCGCGCACCTGAAGTTCGATGCCTATGACAAAGGCCGTGTGATCCACGAGCGCCTGCTGGAGCAGGTGGGACGGCGCGTCGAGGAAGGGCAGTCGGCGCGCTCGGACCGGGTGCTCGCCGAAGGCCGGCTGGCGGCGATGAACGCCGATCTGTCGAGTGCGCAAGCGCAGGCCGAAGTGGGCATCGCGCGCTTGTCGCAGTTGATTGGCCGGCCCTTGCAGGCGAATGAGCTGGCCACGCAGGCCGATGTTGCGCCGCCGCTCGATGATTCACTGTCGGATCTGATTCAGCATGCGCTGAGCGCTTCGCCAGCGTTGGCGCAGTACCGCGCGCAGGCCGATGTGGAGCTGGCCACGGTCGCGCAGCGCAAGGCCCAGCGCTGGCCCGAGGTGTCACTGCGGATGGAGCGTCAGTACGGCAACTTCAGCACCGGTGGTGCGCCGGTCAACAACATCGTGATGATCGGCGTGTCGACGAATTTCGGGGCCGGCCTGTCGACCGGCGCCAGCGTCGATGAGGCCGAGGGCCGCCACGCGGCGGCGCTGGCCGATGTCGAGGTGCAGGCGCGCGAGCTGAGCGAGCAGGTGATGGTCGACCATGCGGTGCTGGTGCAGTCGCGCTCGCGGCGCAAGGCGTTGGCCTCGGCGATCGAGCTGTCGGACGAAGTGCGCGAGTCCTGGGACCGGCAGTTTCTGGTCGGCCGCAAGACCTGGCAAGACCTGATGAGCTCGGCCCGCGAGCAGGTGCAGATCGAGGCCCAGCTCGCGGATGTGATCGCTGCGCAATTGGTCTCTTCGTGGCGGCTGTCGCTGCTGTCGCGCGGCGTGGATGGGGTGCTTGCCAAAGCGCCGACGAACGCGCCGACCAAAGCGCCGGCCCCCCATGAAGCCCCCTATGAACCCCACTGACGTGTTGTGGATGACGCTCATCCGTCTGGCCATGCTGCAGCGTGAGAACGTCGATCGCCTGGCGCTGAAGGAGGCCTGTGAAGCGGCGCTGGCCGCCGGTGCCGAGCCGAAGCGCCAGTTGTCGACCTTGGCTCAGCACCTGGGCCTGGCCGCCGTGCGCTGGTTGCCCGAGGCCGACCCGGCGCATGTGCCGGCGCTGGCCCATTCGCCCGACGAAGGCTGGCAGGTGGTGGTGGGCCGCGATGCGCAGCTGCGCTGGGTGCTGGTGCGCTGGGATGCACAGGCGAACCGCTGGCAAGAGCAGGCGCTGGCCGAGCTCGATGGCTGGCAGATCGCCTCGCTGCGCTTGAGCGTGCCGTTTGCGATCGGCCGCAGCCCGAGCTTTGCGCTGGCCAAGACCGAGCTGCTGCGCCATCGCCGCGCCTTGCTCGATGCGGCGCTCGGTGGCTTGATCATCGGCGTGATCGGCCTGGTGACTTCGCTGTATTCGATGCAGATCTACAACCGCGTGATTCCGACCGGCGCGTTGCAGACCTTGGCGGTGCTGAGCGGCGGCGCGTTGCTGGCCACGGTGCTGGACTGGCTGGCCCGGCAGGCCCGCTCCAAGCTGTATGAAACGCTGATCGATGCGGTCGACCAGCGCCTGTCGCGCATGGTGTTTCTGCGGCTGCTGTCGGTGCGGCTGGATCAGATGCCATCGAGCATCGGCAGCCTGGCCTCTCAGTTGAGAGGTTATGAATCGGTGCGCAGCTTTCTCGCCCAAGGCACCGGCACCTTGCTGGTCGATGCGCCGTTCGCGGTGATCTTTCTGGCCTGCATCGGCTTCATCGGCGGGCCGCTGGCCTGGCTGCCGCTGGCCTTCTTCTGCCTGTCGGTCACGCTGGGCCTGGTGATGCGCAAGCGCATGGAAGCAGCGGGCCGCATCGGCGCGCGCTCGGCGAATTTGAAGACCGGGCTGCTGGTCGAGACGCTGGAAGGCGCGGAGACGATCAAGTCAGGCCAGGGCGGCTGGCGCATGCTGGGCCGCTGGCTCGACCACAGCACCGCGGCGCGCGGCGCCGAGCGCGAGTCGCGCCGTTTGTCAGAGCACTTTCAGCATTTGATGGTCGCCTTTCAGCAGCTGAGTTATGTGCTGCTGGTGGCGGCCGGCGCGTTGCTGGTCACGCGGGGCGAGCTGACGATGGGCGCGTTGATCGCCTGCACGATCCTGTCGGGCCGGGTGCTGAACCCGATTGCGTTGATTGCGAACCAGTTGGTGCAGTGGTCTCATACCAAGGCTGCACTCGAAGGGCTGGATCAGCTGTGGCGGCTCGAAGACGACCACCATGGCCATGAGCCGGTGGTGCTCGATAAAGTCAGCGGCCATTACCGCTTCGAAGGCGTGGTGGCGCGCTATGGCGGCACGCAGGCGCTGGCGGTGCCGCGGCTGGAGATCAAGCCGGGCGAGCGGGTGGGCATCATCGGCCCGGTCGGTGCCGGCAAGACGACCTTGCTGCGGCTGCTGTCGGGCATGTTCAAGCCGCAGGAAGGGCGCGTGTTTCTCGATGACGTCGACCTGGCGCATGTGGCCAAGCCGGTGCTGGCCGAGAGCCTGGGCTATCTGCAGCAGGAAGGCCGGCTCTTTGCGGGCTCGCTGCGCGACAACCTGATCCTCGGCCAGATCGACCCCGGCGATGAAGCGATTCTTGCGGCGGCGCGCCGCACCGGCTTGCTGCAAGCGGTGATCGCAGCCAACCCGCGCGGGCTGCAGCAAGAGATCTTCGAAGGCGGCACCGGCTTGTCGGGCGGGCAGCGGCAGCTAGTGAACCTGACGCGCATCTTGCTGCGCAGCCCGCAGCTGTGGCTGCTCGATGAGCCGACCGCGGCGCTCGATGGCCAGACCGAACGGCAGATCATCGAGCTGCTGCGCGATGGCATTGGCAAGGAGCACAGCTTGATCGTCGTGACCCACAAACCCGAGATGCTGCAACTGGTCGATCGCTTGATCGTGATCGCCAATCACCAGGTGGTGGCCGATGGCCCGACGGCGCAGGTGCTGGCCCGGCTGCAGGCGCCGGTGCCGGTCGCGGCCGCGCTGCAGAAGGTGGCCGCATGAGCCGCTTCTTTGCCAGCCTCGGCATGCTGCATGTGCTGGCGATCGGGATGTTCGCCTTCCTGGGCTGGGCCGCGTTCTTCGAGATCGATCAGACGGTGCGTGCCACCGGGCAGATCATTCCCGGTGCGCGCACGCAGGTGGTTCAGGCGGTCGATGGCGGCGTGCTGTCGGAGCTGAAGGTGCAGGAGGGCGACGTGGTGCGCGCCGGCCAGGTGATTGCGGTGCTCGAGCCCGACCGCGCCCGCGCGGCTTACGACGAAAGCCGTGCCAAGGATGCAGCGCTGCGCGCTTCGCTGCTGCGCGCCAGCGCCGAGGCGGTGGGCCGCGTGCCGGCATTCGGCAGCGCGCTGTCGGGCTTTCCCGACATCACCTCGGCGCAGATGAAGCTGTGGCGCCAGCGCAAGCAGGCGCTGGACGAAGCGATGTCTTCGCTCGGCGAAAGCCTGTCGCTTGCCGAAGAAGAGCTGCGCATGAACGAGGCCTTGTTCAGCCGCGGCGATAACAGCCGGCTTGAGCTGCTGCGTGCGCGCCGCCAGGTCTCGGAGCTGAAGGGCAAGATGGCCGAGGTGCGCAACAAATACCTGCAGGATGCGCGGGCCGAAGTGGCCAAGCAGGAAGAGGAGTTGTCGACCCAGCATTACCGCCAGGCGGAGCGGCGCAATGTGCTGCAGCACACCGAGCTGGTCTCGCCGCTCGACGGCGTCGTCAAGTACCTGAAGATCAACACCGTGGGCGGCGTATTGCGCGCCGGCGACGAGATCATGCAGATCTCACCGACCGATGGCGAGCTGCTGCTGGAGCTGCGCATCGCGCCGGCCGACATCGGCCGCCTGAGCCCGAACCTGCCGGCCACGCTGCAGTTCGAAGCCTTCGACTACACCGTGTACGGCACGCTGGCTGGCGAGCTGATGTACCTCAGCTCCGACACCTTGACCGAGTCGGGCGCCAACGGCCAGCAGCAAACCTTTTACCGCGGGCGCGTGCGCCTGAAGACCGATGCGCTGGCGCGCAACTCGAAGCTGCGCGAGGTGGTCGTGAAGCCGGGGATGACCGCCACGGTCGACATCCGCACCGGTCAGCGCACCGTCTTGCATTACCTGCTGAACCCGGTGTTGCGCGGCGTGTCCGGCGCGATGTCGGAACGCTGATGCATTCAATGATCGAGTTAGCCCATTTTCAGGATCTTTGATTTTTTCGAATTGATGTCGTGATCTGAACCTCTGCCCCATTCCCTCAAGGAGCTCACCATGAAGAACGCCGTTGTCTTGAAGCCCAGCCAAGGTGAACCCGTCTCGCTGCAAGCGGGCAAGACGGTGACGATCAAGGCGAAGGCGGGGGTCAAATACAAGCTGACACCCGACACGCAGGCCGGCGACGCCGGCGCGCTGGAGGTGGTGGCCAGCCGCCACGGCGATGACCTGCACCTGAAGACCCACGGCGGCGATGCGGTGCTGCAGGGCTTCTACAGCGAATGCAAGGCGGCGCAATGCGGGGTCGAGCTGCCCGGTGCCGGCCTCGCGGTCTATACCGTCGATGGCGACAGCCCGGCCGGCGCCAGCCTGAGCGATGGCAGCCAGCTGATCTACGCCCATGGCGCGACCGACAGCCTGATGAGCCTGCTGCCGAGCGGGCAGGCAACGGCCGGCAGCGGCTGGACGACATCGAGCAGCGATGCGACGTATCAGCCGCCAGGCCATGAATCGAGCGGCGCGTGGAAACTGGCGGCTGCCGGTGGCGCGATCGGCCTGATCGCGGCGGCAGCCGGCGGTGGCGGCAGCAGTGGCGGCACGACGCCACCGCCTGCGGCGACCGCGACGGTGCTGAACGGCGTGGTGGTGGCCGGGCCGGTGATCGAGGGCAATGGCCTGAAGATCGTCGCCTACCGCGAAGACGGTACGGTATTGAAGGACGGCAATGTCGGTGCCGACGGCAGCTTCAGCCTGACCTTGCCGAGCAGCTACACCGGCAAGGTGCTGGTGCTGGTGTTCGACAGCTCGGTCGGCTCCGATTACTTCGATGAAGCCACGCAAATGCCGAAAGACCTGGGCGGTGATTTGCGCGCGGCCACGGTCATTCCGGCGCCGGGCGTCTACAACGTCAACCTGAATGCGCTGACCGAGCTGGCCGTGCGTGAACTGGGCTTGCCGGACCGCGGCGTAGGGCAGTCGGGTGTCAACCTGAGTGCCGTCACGCCGGCCGCGATCCAGGCGGCCAACGATGCAATCGCGAAGGCGGTCGGCTTGACCGGCCAGGACCTGGTGACCGGCACGGCGCCGAAGGCCATCGTCGACACCAGCGGCACCGCGAACCCGGACGTCAACAACTACGGCCGCGTGCTGGCCGCGCTGTCGGGCGCGGAGCTGGTGGCGGGCAGCCGCGATGCGGCGTTGATCTCGCTGCTGCCGCAGATCCGCACCGGCACCTTGACCGAAGCCGGGCTGACGGCGCTGCTGGACGGTGCGTCGAAAGTCGGTGGCGGCCTGGTCGATGCGGTGTCGAACCTGACCAACCAGGCGACGACGGTCGCGATCACTACCGTCGCAGACGACAACAGTGTGAACAACGCCGAGGCCGCGCAAGGCCTGACCGTCAGCGGCACCTGCAGCGCGGGCGCGACGGTGTCGGTGAAGATCGGCACGCAGACGCTGAGCGCGGTCGTGACCGGCACCACCTGGAGCGCGGTGCTGAGCGCCGAGCAGGCGCTGGCGATCGGGCAGGGCTCGGTGGTGATCAGCGCCAGCGCCACGCTGAGCGGCGCCACGCAGGTGGCCACGCGCGGCATCTTTGTCGACACCTTGCCACCGGCGGCGCCGTCATTGACCACGCCGCTGACCAACGACACGACGCCGGTGCTGGAAGGCCGGGCCGATGCTGGCAGCGTGGTGGAAGTCACCGTCGGCGGCGCCACCTTCAGCGTGGTCGCCAATGGCGATGGCAAGTGGACGTTGAACACCGAGACCGCCACGCCGGTCAGCGGCAGCTTTGAGCTCGGTACCGACAGCGTGAAGGCCGTGACCTTGACCGGCACCGATGCCGCCGGCAACAGCGCGCCGGGCACCGGCAGCTTCACGCTCGATACCACCCCGCCGGCCGCGCCGACCTTGGCCGCAGGAGGCACCACCAACAACAGCACCCCGGTACTCAGCGGCACCGCCGAGGCGGGCAACACGGTCACGGTGGCGGTGGGCGGCGCGGTGTTCACCGTGGTGGCCAATGAGGCCGGGCAATGGACGCTCGACACCGCCGCGGCCAAGCCGACCAGCGGCAGCTTTGCGTTGACCGGCGATGGCGCGAAGGCCGTGACCGTGACCAGCACCGATGCCGCCGGCAATACCGCGGCGACGACCGGCAGCTTCACGCTCGATGCCACGGCGCCCGCGGTGCCGACGCTCGGCACCCAACTCACCAACGACACGACCCCGGTGCTCAGCGGCAGCGCCGAAGCTGGCAGTGCGGTGACGGTCGGTGTGGGCGGGGCGCTGTTCAGCGCGGTGGCCAACAGTGAGGGCCGCTGGTCGATCGACACCGGCGCGGCGGCGCCGATCTCCGGCAGCCTCAGCCTCAGCGAAGGCGGTGTGAAGGCGGTGACGCTCGTCAGCACCGATGCCGGCGGCAACGTCAGCACCGGCAGCGGCAGCTTCACGCTTGACATCACCCCGCCGGTGGCGCCCACGCTGACGGTGCAGCAGACCCATGACACGACGCCGGTGCTGACCGGCAATGCCGAAGCGCGCAGCATCGTGACGGTGGTGGTGGGGGGCGCCAGCTATGTCGTGACCGCCGATGCCGAAGGCCATTGGAGCCTGAACACCGAGACCGCGACGCCGGTGTCGGGCACCTTTGCGATTGGCGCCGATGGCGACAAGGCCGTCACTTTGACCAGCACCGATGCGGCCGGCAACACCACGCCCGGCAGTGGCGGCTTCGTGCTCGACACCGTCGCGCCGGCCACGCCCACCGTGACCGCCCAGACCACCAGCGACACGACGCCGCTGCTGACCGGCACCGCCGAGATCGGCAGCAAGCTGACGGTCTCGATCGGCGGCGCCGTGTTCGCCGTGACGGCCAATGGCGATGGCGTGTGGACGCTCGACACCGGCGCCGCCACGCCCGTCTCGGGCAGCTTCTCGCTTGGCAGCGACGGCGCGAAAACGGTGACGCTGGTCAGCACCGATGCCAGCGGCAATGCCGCCAACGGCACGGGTACGGTGACGATCGACACCACGCCGCCGGCCGTACCGAGCTTGACCACGCAAGCGACCAACGACAGCACACCGGTGCTGGCCGGTACCGCCGAAGCCGGCAGCGCAGTCACCGTGACCGTGGGCGGCGCGACCTTCGCCGTCCAGGCAGACAACACCGGCCATTGGTCGCTGGACACCGGCGCTGTGACGCCGACCTCGGGCACGCTGAACCTGGGCGAAGACGAGATCAAGGCGGTCAGCTTGAGCAGCACCGATGCCGCCGGCAACAGCCGGGTGGGCAGCGGCAGTTTCCGCTTCGACACCGTGGCCCCGGCCGCGCCGACGCTGTCGGTGGCGCCGACCAACGACACCACGCCGGTCTTGGGCGGTACCGCCGAAGCCGGCAGCACCGTGACGGTGACCGTGGGTGGCGCGACCTTCACGACACTGACCAACAACAGCGGACAGTGGACGCTCGACACCGGCGCGGCAACGCCGGTCTCGGGCGCGCTGAGCTTCAGCGCCGATGGTGCGCAGGCCGTGGCCTTGACCAGCACCGATGCGGCCGGTAATGCGACGCCGGGCACCGGTAGCTTCACGCTCGACACCACGCCGCCCGCCGCGCCGACACTGACCGCGCAGACCACCAACGACACGACACCGGTGTTGGCCGGCAATGCCGAAGCCGGCAGCACGGTGCGGGTGACGATTGGCGGCGCAACTTATCAAACCACCGCCGACAACGCCGGCCACTGGACGCTGGACACCGCGACGCAGCCGGTCTCCGGCACGCTCGCGATCGGAGCCGATGGCGCAAAAGAGGTCACGCTGACCAGCACCGACGCGACCGGCAACACCTCGAACGGCACCGGCAGCCTGACACTGGACACGACCGCACCGGCCGCGCCGACCGTCGCCGCGTTGACCACCAACGACAGCACGCCGGTGCTCAGCGGCACGGCCGAAGCCGGCAGCACGGTAACGATCGGCATCGGTGGCGCGACCTTCCAGGCGACCGCTGACAACACCGGCCACTGGACGGTCGACACCGGCAGCACGCCGCTGACCGGCACCGTGGAACTGGGGTCGGACGGCAGCAAGGCCGTGACCCTGAACAGCACCGACGTGGCCGGCAACAGCGCGCCAGGCACCGGCGCCATCACGCTCGACACCGCCGCGCCGGCCGCGCCGACCTTGAGCACCCTGGCCACCAACGACAGCACCCCGGTGCTGACCGGCACCGCCGAAGCCGGCAGCACGGTGGGTGTGACGGTGGGCGGCGCGAGCTACAGCGTGGTCACCAATGGCAGCGGCCAATGGACGCTGGACACGCTGGTCGCCACACCGGTCTCGGGCACGCTGAGCATCACGACCGAAGGCGCTTACCCTGTCGCGCTGACCAGCACCGATGTGGCCGGCAATGTGACGCCCGGCACCGGCAACTTCACGGTCGACACCACCCCGCCGGCCACGCCGACGCTGAGCCCGGTGACCACCAGCGACCCGACGCCGGTGCTCAGCGGCACCGCCGAGGCCAACAGCCTGGTGACGCTGGTCGTCGGTGGCGCGACCTTCACGACCACGTCCGACAACTCCGGCAACTGGGCGATCAACACCGGCAATGCGCCGGTCTCCGGCAGCTTCTTGCTGGGCGTGGACGGCGCGAAAACCGCCACGCTGACCAGCACCGATGCGGCGGGCAACAGCACCAACGGCAGCGGCGGCTTCACGCTCGATTCGACCGCGCCGGCCGCGCCAGAGTTGACGACGACCTTGACCAACGACACCACGCCGGTGCTGATGGGCACGGCCGAAGCGAACAGCACGGTGACGGTGATCGTTGGCGGTGCGACCTTTACCGCCACCGTCGATGGCAGCGGCCTTTGGACAGTGGATACCGGCACAACGCCGACCTCCGGGACCTTGTCTCTCACCGGACAAGGGGTGAACACGGTCACCTTGACCAGCACTGATGCGACCAACAACACCACCAACGGCGCGGGCAGCTTCACGCTGGACACGATTCCACCGGTCACGCCGACCTTGTCGACGGCCTATGCGAACGTGTTAACGCCAACCTTGAGCGGCACCGCCGAAATCAACAGCGCAGTGAGCGTCACCGTCGGCGGCGCGACCTACACGACCACCGCCAACGGCAGCGGCGTG
>CAHJWV010000692.1 GCA_903643055.1 Burkholderiales bacterium
CCCTACACGACGCTCTTCCGATCTCGACCGTGCCTTCATCGAGCTCATCGAGCAGCAGCCGCGAGATCGGCGCCAGGCGTGCTTCGGTGTAGCGCATGGCGGCGGCGCCATCGCCGTCGCGCGAGCCGAAATTGCCCTGCCCGTCGATCAGCGGATAGCGCTGCGAAAAGTCTTGCGCCATGCGCACCATCGCGTCGTACGCGGCCTGGTCGCTGTGCGGGTGAAACTTGCCCAGCACGTCACCGACCACCCGCGCGCTCTTCACCGGCCGCGCTCCGGCGGTGCCGGTGAAGCTCAGGCCCATGCGCTCCATCGCGTACAGGATGCGCCGCTGCACCGGCTTCTGGCCGTCGCACACATCGGGCAAGGCGCGGCCCTTGACGACGCTCAGCGCATATTCGAGATAAGCCCGCTCGGCGTAATGGGCCAGCGTGATCGCGTCCGGGTTGTCGCCGGGCGGTGGAGGGTCGAAGAGATCGGGTTCCATGGTCATTCGGTGTGTGCCTTTGCCTGAGCCCGGCCTGGGTCAGGCCGGCCGCCCATCGTCGTTCATCGTCAGCCCGCACTGTGGCTGCGCGTTCAGCGGCGCATTGTGCACATCTGCGCTGACGTCTCCCGGCCTTGGCCGGCCTGGCTCACTGTGTCAGGCCATGGCGCCGCTTCAGCGCGATGCCAGCAAGCCCGCGCTCAACACGCCGCAGACTGCTCCCATGCTTGCGCGGCGGCCCGGTATTCCGGCTCCAGCATCGACATCACGACCAGCGAATCCCAGCCGCTGCCGCGGCGCACGCTTTCGCGCAGGCGCCCTTCTTCGACAAAGCCCTCGCGCCGATAAAGGTCGAGCGCGCGTTCGTTCGACGCTTTCACATCGAGCCAGAAGCGGTGCGCACCCAGATCACGGAAAGCCATCTGCGCCAGCAGGTGCACGCAAGTGCGGCCCAGGCCCTGGCCTTTGATCTGCAACACCATGCGCTTGAGTTCGACCGCATGGTTCGGGTTGCGGCAGCCTTGCAGAATGATGAAGCCCGACGACGCATAGCCCTCACCGGCTTCGACAATGAAATGGCGGAAATCCGGGAAGCGCACCGCGCCTTCATGCTGCGTGCGTTCCCAGGGCGTGATCGACGGCAGGTTGATCGGGTCGCGCTCGACCGTCAGCACGAAGTCCAGGTCCGACAGCATCGTTGGCCGCAGCCGCACGCCGGGGGTTTGCAAACTCATCGCGGTGACCGCGGGAATGAAATCAGCGCATCCACAACCACATGCCCACCACGGTGATCAGCTGCAGGCCGAACACCATGCCCATCGCACGCCACGAAGGCTGGAAGGCATTGCGCATGTGTTCGACCGTCCAGCGGCGCAGCGCCGGCACATCGAGTTGCTCGTCACGCACCGCCTCCACCAGCACGCTGTTGTCCAGGCGATGGCCGAGCTTGCCGACGTAATACTGCGCGGCATGCCGCAGCAGGCTGGGCATGGCCGGCGCGTTCTTGACATAGTCGCCAAAGGCCGCCACCAGCTTTTTCGGCGAACCCAGCAGCGCCGCCACCGAGCCCGATTGGCGTGATTCAGCGGCCTCGATGAAGCGGCCCAGCGTCTGCTCGAACAGCAGCTCGCCATGGGCAGAAGCCAAGCGTGCCAGCAGCCGGCCGATGCCGCGTTGATGTGCGGCCAAGCCATAGAGGATCGGAAACCAGGCCGTACAGACCAGCATCACGCCCGATGCCGCCAGGCTGTGGCCCGCCACGCCCGGCACCGCCAACACGCCGAGAAACAAGCTCACGCTGACGGCCACGCCAAACAAGGTACAGCGCAACAACTCCCACGCGTACAGCAAGCCGGCCATCACCAGCGGGCGGGTCATGCGATGCACGGCAGTCGCCGAACGGCCGGCCTTCGCCGAACCCGAGCGCCGCTCGCGCAGTGCTGCGACCAGGCCAATCAGCCCGACCTGCTCAGACGTCGATTTCGACTTCATCACCGTGCAACTCCATCAACTCGCGACGCGCCTGCGCTTCGCCCTTGCCCATCAGCCGGGTCAGCGAGTCGCCGGTGGCGGCAAAGTCGAGCGCGCCATAGGCCACTTGTAGCAAGCGGCGGGTGTCGGGGTTCAAGGTGGTGTCCCACAGCTGCTCGGCATTCATCTCGCCCAGGCCCTTGAAGCGGCCGATGCTCCATGAGTTTTCGCGCGCGCCTTCCTTGCGCAGCTTGTCGAGCGTGGCGGTCAGCTCGCCCTCATCGAGCGCATAGATCTTCGCCGCGGGCTTTTTGCCGCGCGCTGGCGCGTCGATGCGGAACAGCGGCGGCTTCGCGACATGGATGTGCCCGGCCTCGACCAGCTTCGGGAAGTGCCGAAAGAACAGCGTCAGCAGCAGCACCTGGATGTGCGAGCCGTCGACGTCTGCGTCGCTCAAGATGCAGATCTTCCCGTAGCGCAAACCGCTCAGGTCGGGTGTGTCGTTAGGCCCATGCGGGTCGACGCCGATCGCCACCGAAATATCGTGGATTTCGTTGTTCGCAAACAGCCGGTCGCGCTCCACTTCCCAAGCGTTCAAGACCTTGCCGCGCAAGGGCAGGATGGCCTGGGTTTCCTTGTTGCGACCC
>CAHJWV010000693.1 GCA_903643055.1 Burkholderiales bacterium
AGATCTACACTCTTTCCCTACACGACGCTCTTCCGATCTTGACATGACGATATTGCTTGCGCCCATGGAAGGGCTTCTCGACTTCACTTTGCGCGACATCCTGACTCGGGTCGGTGGCATTGATCGCTGCGTGTCGGAGTTCATCCGTGTCTCCGGCACCTTGCTGCCCGACCGTGCCTTCATTCGCATCGTGCCTGAGCTGATGAACGGCGGGCGCACGCGCGCCGGCGTGCCGGTACGTGCGCAGCTGATGGGCTCGGATGCGGTGTGCCTGGCCGAGAACGCCGCCAAACTCGCGGCGCTCGGGCCGGCCGGCATTGACCTGAATTTCGGTTGCCCGGCGAAGGTCGTCAACCGTCATGGCGGCGGCGCGGCGCTGCTCGATGAGCCGGAGTTGCTAACCCATTTGGTGAGCGCCGTGAGGCGCGCAGTGCCGGCCGCGATGCCGGTCTCGGCGAAGATGCGGCTCGGCTTCAACGACGCCTCGCGCGCACTCGAATGCGCCCAGGCGATTGCCGATGGCGGCGCGAACGAACTGGTCGTGCATGCGCGCACGCGGGCCGATGGTTATCGCCCGCCAGCGTATTGGGATCGCATCCATGAGATCCAGGCCGCCTTGCACATTCCGGTGGTCGCCAACGGTGAGATTTGGAACCGCGATGACGCGTTGCGATGCCGCGCGGCCTCGGGTTGCCAGGCCTTGATGGTCGGCCGCGGCATGGTCAGCGATCCGGGCCTGGCGCTGGCGATTGCCTCACCAGCGCCAGGCCGCGTGACCTGGGCCGAACTGTTGCCTTTGGTTCAAGCGTTCTGGTGGATGGTGGGCAGCCATCTGGAGCCGCGCCATCAGGCCGGGCGCTTGAAGCAGTGGCTCAATTATCTGCGCCGCACTTATCCGCAAGCGCAAACCGCCTACGCCGAACTGCGCGCCGTCAACGAGCCAGCGCGCATCGGGGTTTATCTCTCTGCGGCCTTGTTGGCCACGCAAGGCGTTGCGGCAGATCAGCCGATCGATTCGCCGATGCTTGTTTGAGAAAGCTGGTTAGCGCAGTGCGATGTGCCGAAGCGGGGCCAGAGTCTGCTTCGGCCGGCCGGGCTTCACGCACAATGCCGTTTTGGCCTGCGACATGGCCCCGAAGAGACGCTCTGGAGAATCCCTTGAAGACCTATCACATTGAAGTGCAGAAGCTGAAGGCCGCATCGAACGGCCATGGCCTGATCAATCTGCAGATCGACGCCCTGGTGCAGCCGGCACAAACGCCGGATGACCGCGCACCGACCAGCCTGCTGAGCCTGACGGAAGAGAACGCCCGCGTGTTGATGTCGCTCTTGAAAGCGCAGATCGCCGAGTTCGACAAGAAAAAAGCGCGCAGCCGCTTTTAAGCTCTGCGCGCCTCCGACCGGTCATTCCGGTTCGATCTTCGCGTCTTTCACCACCTTGCCCCAGCGCGGCGCTTCGCTCTTGATCAGTGCCGCAAACGCCTCGGGCGTGCCACCGGCCACTTCGTTGCCCTGGGCCAGGATCGATGCGCGCAACGCAGGGTCTTGCAGGGCCTGGTTGCCGACCTCGTTGAGCTGCTTGATGATCGCCGGAGGCACGCCTCTCGGCCCGACGATGCCTTGCCAGTTCAACACCTCCACCTCCGGGAAGCCGGCTTCGGCCATCGTTGGCAGGTCGGGCAGCAACGGCGAGCGGGTCTTGCTCGTGATCGCCAGCGCGCGCAGCCGGCCGCCTGTCACTGAAGGCATCGCGGCATACATCTGTTCAAACATCATGTCGACCTGGCCACCCATCAAATCACCGGAGCCTGCAGCGCCGCTCTTGTAAGGTACATGCACGATGCTGATGCCCGCAGCATTGGCGAACAGCGCGCCGCTCAGGTGGTGCGTGCCGCCGATGCCACCCGACGCATAGCTCAGTTTGTCGGGGGTTGCCTTGGCGGCGGCCACGATGTCCTTGACCGACTTATAGGGCGACTCGCTGCGCACCATCAGGATCAACGGGCCACGCTCGATCAGCATGATCGGCACCAGGTCGTTGAACGGGTCGTAGCTGAGCTTGCGAAACAGCGCGTGGTTGACGGCCAGCGGTGCGAAGTTGCCCATGCCGATGGTGTAGCCATCGGGTGCCGCTTTGGCGATCGCGTTGGTGCCGATGTTGCCGCCGCCACCGGCCTTGTTGTCGATGATGATGGTCTGGCGAAGCACGGTCGACATCGCTTTGGCGACTTGCCGTGATCGGCTGTCGGCATTGCCGCCGGCGGCATAAGGGCAGATCCAGGTGATCAGCTTGCTCGGGTACTTGTCTTGCGCCAGAGCGAGACCGGGCGCGAATGCAGCGCTGCCGGCCGCCTGAAGTAGGGCGCGACGTTTCATGGGAAAATCTCCTTGTTGGATGAACGGGAGCATCGTCGTTGAAGCGAGCGCTTGACCCAAGAGGGAAAGCACCCTGAAAGCGCCACCAGGAAAAGACGCCGTTGATGCGTGGTGTTAGCGCATCAACGGAGCCAGGCGCGCTCAGGGGTGGTGATGGGCCGATGCCACCGCGGCCAGTTGCGCGCGAAGCTCGGTGATCGGCATGTAGCCCTGGCCGACCAGGTGCAGATGGTCGCCATGCTCGGCGATCAATGCCGGGAAGCCATGAATGCCCCATTCCTTGACCTGCGCGAAATCCGACAGCGTGGCATCGCGCATCTCGGTCGACGCAAACGCCCGCGCAAAATCAACACGCGGCAAACCCAGTTGCTCGGCCACGTCGGCCAGCACTTCCGGCCGGGTGATGTTCTTCGACTCGGCATAGAACGCGTGCTGCACCGCCTTGAAGTAACGCCATACGAATTGAGGCCAGTGCGATCGCACCGTGACAATCGCGCGACTGGCCGGCTCGGTGTCGTACACAAACCCGTCGGCATGCATTGCTGTGTTCGGTGCCTGCGCAAAAGGCTGGCCGCTGGCCTTCTCCACATGCTGCCAATGACCCACCAGCTCATCGATTTTCGCCGCAGCCATCGGCTCGGTGGTAAAGGGCCTCAACCCACCCAACATGACCGCGATCTGCAATGGCGCGGTATCACCGGGTTTGTTTAATAATTCATCCAGCGGCTTGGCAAAGCCATAGCACCAGGAACACATTGGGTCTGCGACATAAATAAGGTTCATGGCCGAATCCTACCCGAGCAGCATCACAGCCCCTGGTACCAGGCTATACGGGCATACCCCGCCGTTGGATTTCAGACATCAGGTGTGGGCTTGGATATTGCTAATGTTTGAATCACGTTTGGTCTGCGCAAGGGCCTTTCTTTTCAATTTATATCGGGAGAATCTTTTGGATAAGCGTCAAGTTGGCTTTGTTATTGCCGCTGCAAGCTGTGTAGGTCTTGCGCAGGCGCAAACGGTTGCTAGGCCGGACACCCTGCTTCAGCGGGTGGAAGTCACGGGTTCCAACATCAAGCGCATCGATGCCGAGACCTCGTCGCCTCTCCAGGTGATCGGCCGGACTGAAATCCAG
>CAHJWV010000694.1 GCA_903643055.1 Burkholderiales bacterium
TCGAATCGACGCGCCCGCAGGTTCTCTATCGCTTCCTTGACGGTGAAGTAACCGCCGAAGAAGTAGGCCGTGACGTAGCAAGCCAGCGGAACCCACGATGGAGCGAAGGCAGTTCGACCGACGAGCCACCCGGTCAGTAGCATGACGCCGGCGAGGACCGCAAAGATCAGTTCGGACCGTTCGCCGAACAGCCCGCCGTGGCCGTGGTCGTGCCCCTGTTGATCAGCCTCGCCGTCCCCGTGCTGGTGCCCAGCGTGATCATCGCCACCCGCGTGCGACTTTTGGTCTGGCTCCTTCGACTTGGGGTCCACTTCTGAGTGGTCGTGGTCTGCATGTGCACCAACGGCGGACTTCTCAATCACCGGTCGCGGCTGAGCGACTCCCGAAGCAGCGACATCCGAAGCATCGCGAACGCCCAGTTCGACGAGCTTGTCGCGAACGGCCTGCTCGGAGACTTTGGAGCGGTCGAACTCGATGCGCACGGCACCAGCGACCGACACGTCTGCTTCGAGTACACCTGGCAAGCGCCGCAGCGTATCGCCCAAACCTCTCGCCGCGCGAGCGTGGAGCGGCGCGTTCGACTTGATGAGCAAATGCGCAAACTGAGACGTCAGCTGTGCCCCGACCGACTGCACGAGTTCGCGCACGCGTCCAAGCGACATCACCGCCGGGTCGTAGTGAACGCACAGCTGCGGAGTGCCTGCGTCGAGGCCAACAAGATGAGCCTGCTCTACGCCAGGCCGCCCCACGAGGGACTGCTCGAGGCGCGCCACGCATCCATCCTGGAGGTCGTGCACGTCCGGCAGGATGAGCGGCAGATCGAGTCTCAGTTTTTGGGATTCGCTCATGGTGAACGCTTCGCTTTCTTCTTGACAGAAAATTTGGGTAGCTTGGCGGTGCGCTTCGCCACTGTCGTGTGGCGATGGTCCGCTCGCAATCGTTGCTGCAGTTGCTCGCTGTACTTCGGCGGAGGCTTCTGCGTGCGCCTCAGGTACGAACGAGACAGCCAGTACAAGAGGACGAAGCCCACAACGAAGACGATCCAGATCTCCAGAATCGTGATTTGCAGCGCGTCATGGGCTGGGAGGTCGAACATCTGGAGCTCAGTTCGTTGGACGCAACGTGGCTGTGTCAGGCGACCGGAACAGTTGTGCTCTCCAGTGCTGGCACATCCTCGTCGCGGCGATGCGCGAGCCGGTACAGCACCGGAAGGACGAGCAAGGTCAGCGCGGTGGATGACAGGATGCCGCCGATCACGACTGTCGCGAGCGGTCTCTGTACTTCGGCGCCGGTGCCGGTCGCGATGGCCATCGGCACGAACCCGAGCGACGCTACCAGCGCGGTCATTAGCACCGGCCGCAACCGCGTGACGGCGCCTTCCCAGATGGCGTCGTCCAGGCTTCGACCTTCGTCACGCAAGCTGCGAATGAACGACAGCATCACCAGCCCGTTCAGCACGGCGACCCCGCACAACGCGATAAACCCGACCGCGGCCGAGATCGACAAGGGGATGCCGCGCATCCATAGGGCAAGTACACCGCCTGTCAGCGCGAACGGGATGCCGGTGAAGACCAGCAATCCGTCCTTGACGTTGCCGAACATGGTGAACAGCAGGACGAAGACCATCAGCAAGGCCAGCGGCACGACGATCTGCAAGCGCTTCGTCGCCGATTGGAGCTGCTCGAACGTCCCGCCCCAGGAAGTCCAGTAACCGGTGGGTACGTTGACGGCCTCGATGGCGGTCTGCGCGTCGGCCACGAACGATCCGAGGTCGCGGTCGGTCACGTTTGCACTGACCACCACGCGGCGCTTGCCGTTCTCGCGCGACACCTGGTTCGGCCCTGGCGCGATCTCCAGCGAAGCCACCTCGCCGAGCGGCACATAGGATGTCGCCGCGGCAGCGCCCTTAGGCAACGGGATGGGCAGACGGCGAAGGCCTTCGATGTCCTGTCGAACCGATTCTGGCAAGCGCACGAGGATGTCGAAGCGCCGGTCGCCCTGGAAGAACGTACCGGCCTCGCGGCCGCCGATCGCTGTCGAGACGGCGTCCTGGATCTCGTTCATGTTCAAGCCATAGCGCGTCGCCTCGGCGCGGTCGATGTTGACCGTGAGCACCGGCAGCCCGGTGGTCTGTTCGACCTTGACCTCGGTCGCGCCAGGCACCTTCTGCAACGCGGCAGCGATTTGCGTCGCGGTGCTGTTGAGCACCGCGTTGTCATCCCCGAAAATTTTGACCGCCACATCGGAGCGCACCCCGCTGATCAGTTCGTTGAAGCGAAGTTGAATCGGCTGCGAGAACTCGTAGTTGTTGCCCGGCACCTTGGCGGCTTCGTCGCGGATCGCGGCGAGCAGTTCGTCGCGCGTCTTGCGTGGCGCAGGCCACTGGTCCATCGGCTTCAACATGATGTAGCCGTCGGAGATGTTGGGCGGCATCGGATCGGCTGCGATCTCGGCAGTGCCGGTGCGCGCGAAGATGCGCTCGATCTCGGGGAATTTGGCAATGAGCGCCGATTCAAGTTGTTTCTGCATCTCGACCGATTGCGTCAGGCTGGTGCCGGGGATGCGCAGCGCCTGGATCGCAAAGTCGCCTTCGTTCAGGTTCGGCACGAACTCGCTGCCGAGCCGGCTTGCCACCGCCATCGAGAAGACCACCGCCACCGCTGCGAAGGTCAGCACCACCGTCGCATTGCCAAGCGTGGCCTTCAGCGCCGGCTCATAGCGGCGCTTGGCCCAGCCCATCAGCCAGTTTTCTTTCTCGGCGACCTTGTTGCCGATAAAGAGGGCGATCGCAGCCGGCACGAACGTGACCGACAGGATCATCGCGCCGAACAGCGCCAGAAGCACCGTGTAGGCCATCGGGTGGAACATCTTCCCTTCGACGCCGGTCAGCGCGAGCATTGGGATGTAAACCACCATGATGATCAACTGCCCGAACAGCAGCGGCCGGCGTGCTTCCTTCGCTGCAGCGAAGACCTCATGGAAGCGCTCCGAGCGATTCAGCGGTCGGCCACGGTGTTCCTGGGCGTGCGCCAAACGCCGGACCGCGTTCTCGATGATCACGACCGCACCGTCCACGATGATCCCGAAGTCAAGCGCGCCCAGGCTCATCAGGTTGGCGCTGATGCCGTAGGTCACCATACCGGTGAAGGTGAACAGCATCGACAGCGGAATCACCATCGCGGTGATGATCGCTGCGCGGATGTTTCCGAGGAAGACAAACAGCACCGCGATCACCAGCACCGCGCCTTCGAGCAAGTTCTTCTGCACCGTCCACACGGCCTTGTCGACCAGCACTGTGCGGTCGTAGACCGTGATCGCCTTGACGCCTTGCGGCAGAGTTTTGTTGATCGCTGCCATCTGCTGATCAACGGCGCGCGAGACGGTGCGACTGTTCTCGCCCATCAGCATGAAGACCGTGCCGAGCACGACCTCTTTGCCGTTCTCGGTGGCCGCCCCCGTGCGCAGTTCGCGGCCCAGTTCGACCGAAGCCACGTCGCGGACGCGAATCGCCTGGCCCGCGGCGGTGCCGATGATGATGTCGCCGATGTCGTCCATCGACTTCACTTGGCCCGGAGCGCGGACCAGGTACTGCTCGCCGCGGCGCTCGATGTAGCCGGCGCCTTGGTTCGAGTTGTTCTTCTCCAACGCGTTGACCACATCCGGAAGGCTTAAGCCGTAGGCACCCAAGCGCTCCAGGTTCGGCGCGACAACGTACTGCTTGTCAAAGCCACCGATCGAGTTGATCTCGGTCACGCCCTTGACGTTGCGCAGCTGCGGCTTGATGACCCAGTCCTGAATCTCGCGCAGGTCGGTCGCCGTGTAGGGCGTGCCGTCTGCCTTCTTCGCGCCTTCCGTAGCTTCCACCGTCCACAGGTAAATCTCGCCGAGGCCGGTCGAGATCGGGCCCATGCTCGGCGTCACGCCAGCCGGCAGCTTGTCGCGTGCTTCCTGCAGGCGCTGGTTGACGAGTTGCCGCGCGAAGTAGATGTCGGTACCGTCCTTGAAGATGACGGTCACCTGCGAGAGTCCATAGCGCGAGAGCGACCGCGTCGTCTCCAGCCCGGGCAGACCCGCCATCACGGTCTCGATCGGGTAAGTGACGCGCTGCTCGGTCTCCAGCGGCGAGTAGCCAGGCGCCTCGGTGTTGATGACGGCCTGGACGCTGGAGATGTCGACCACCGCGTCGACCGGAAGCTTGGTGTAGTTGTAGACGCCGAGGCCGGCCATTCCGAGGACGACCAGCATGACCAGCCAGCGCTGCTCGATGCAGAAGCGAATGATGCGTTCAAACATGGTGCTGCTCTTCTGCCGTTCAGTGACCGTGCTCGGCGCTGGCTTTGCCAAGCTCCGACTTCAGGACGAAGGTGTTGGTCGATGCGTACTTCTCGCCGGGTTGCATGCCGCCGGTGACTTCCACGGTTTTGCCGTCGCTGCGGCCGACCTTGACCGGCCGGGCGAAAAAGCCGCCGGGCACAGCCATGAAAACCATCGGCTGATCGTCGATTGTCTGCACCGCATCTGCGCTGATCGCGAGCGGCACTTCCTGTTCATCGCCG
>CAHJWV010000695.1 GCA_903643055.1 Burkholderiales bacterium
CATCAGCGGGCCCTAAAGCAACCCCGTTTTTCCACGAGGATGGTCAGCCTATCAAGCTCGTTCAAAAACTTTCGCTGAGAGCAACGGCAGTTCTCCAATGTGATTTGATGCATGGCTTGTTTGTTGCCTCGGCATCCATTTAGCGCATTGCCACCATCCGCCGCAAAAAAAGCGGGCAAATAAAAACCCCGACCGTTGCCGGTCGGGGTTTTTGTTCTGGTGGAGCCGGCGGGAATCGAACCCGCGTCCGCAAGCCATTGCCAGGCAGATCTACGTGCTTAGCTGTCTGATTTGGATTTAAAGGTCAAGATCGCGCAGCAGCACGCTACCTTCACCCCGAGTCACTTAATTTAAATCTGTATTGAGTAACCCAACGCAGACCGAGCCCATGTGTATGACTTCGCAGCCATCGGGTTACCCCTCAAGCCCAGCCCATCGGCCAACTGTTGCGAAGCTCACCGGTATTTAAGCGGCGAGGAGTTCGACTTGCCCTTGGTAGGACGCGTCGTTTGCAGCTTCTGCAATTACTTTGTTTCCAGATGGATTTACGAGCTAACTGGTGCTCGGCATGCCCTGATCCAACTTTGAACCCACGTCGAAGCCAGGTCGGCCCCAGAGCTGAGTAGTTTAGGGCATTGGCAGTAGTTTCAAGAGCTCTGACGGAACATTGATGACATGGTCTGCACCCCACGCCTGCAACGGCTCGCCTAAGCCAAGATAGCCCCAGGAGACAGCTACGGTGCCCATGCCCGCCGCGTGGCCAGCCTGCACATCGCGCAAATCATCGCCAACGTAAAGGCAATCGGCAGGCGCGACGTTCATGCGACGTGCGGCTTCGAGCAACGGGGCTGGATGGGGCTTTGCATGTGGTGTCGTATCACCGCTGATGACGGCTGCCGCATGCTGATTCAAGCCCAGCGCACGCACCAGTGGCTGTGTGAAACGCTCCGCCTTGTTGGTCACGATGCCCCAAGGCAACCGTCTTTGTTGCAACTCATCCAGCAAAACTTCGACCGCTTCAAACACCTTGGTCTGATGCGTCATTCGCACTTCATAGCGCTGCAGAAATTCATCGCGCAGGTTGATGAATCGCGCATCGTCAGGCGACACATTCAGTGCCACACCGAGCATGCCGCGCGCACCAGTACCCACCATCGGGCGAAAGGCCGCATACGGCAACGCGGGAAGATCACGTGCCACCCTCATCTCGTTGGCGGCGCCCGCCAGATCAGGGGCACTGTCGATCAAGGTGCCATCCAGATCGAACAGTACCGCGCGCACGGCAGTTCTCATGCGGCCTTTCTGCAGGCCAGCAGGTAATTAACGCTGACGTCGCCTGACAGCCAATAGCGCCGCGTCAACGGGTTGTATTCCAAGCCTCGTGTGTCTTGCAAAGCAAGTTGCGAGTCGCGAATCCATTGCGCGAGTTCGCTGGGGCGAATGAAACGCGCGTATTCATGCGTGCCCTTTGGCAGAAGCTTGAGCAGGTACTCGGCCCCCAGGATTGCAAAGGCAAACGCTTTGGGGTTGCGGTTGATGGTCGAGAAAAAGACCCAGCCGCCTGGCTTGACGAGCTTGGCACAGGCTTGAACGATGGAGGATGCGTCCGGCACGTGCTCCAGCATCTCCATGCAAGTCACGACATCGAATTGTTCTGGCTGCTCGAGGGCCAGCGCCTCCACGGCCACCTCTCGGTACGCAATCGATGGCGTGCCGGCCTCGGCAGCATGCAATTGCGCCACCTTCAGCGGTTTGGTGGCGAGATCGATACCCAATACCCGGGCACCTTTTCGAGCCATGGAATCGGCCAATATGCCGCCGCCGCAACCGACGTCCAGCACACGTTTTCCTTGCAGACGCGCCAAGCCATCAATCCATTCCAAACGCAATGGATTTATTTGATGAAGGGGGCGAAATTCGCTCTCTGGATCCCACCACCGATGGGCCAGTTCACTGAATTTGGCCAGTTCTTGAGGGTCGGCATTGATCATGAATTGAAGTTACCCAAGAAATTTCTCTAAGTGCTGCAAACGTGATTCAAAAATAAAAAACCCCGCCGCAGCGGGGTTTTCAGAATAACCACCAAAGTGATTATTACTTATTGCGCGTACCCACGACCTCGATTTCGACGCGGCGATTCTTTGCCTTGCCTTCTTTGGTCTTGTTGTCGGCAACAGGCTGCTTCTCGCCCTTACCTTCGGTATACACGCGGTTGGCTTCAACGCCCTTGCTCGTCAGGTATTTCTTGACGGATTCGGCACGAGCCACGGACAGCTTCTGGTTGTATGCATCGGAGCCATCGGAGTCGGTATGGCCGACAGCGATGATGACTTCGAGGTTCAAGCCCGAGGTCTTGCTGACGAGATCATCCAGCTTCGTCTTGGCTTCTGGCTTCAACACCGACTTGCCAGTGTCATAGAAAGCGTCGGCGGCAAAGGTGACTTTCTCGCTGACCGGCGCGGCAGGCACAACCACTGGTGCAACAGGTGCGACCCGCGCAGGAGCCGGTGCGGGCGCAGGAGCGGGAGGCGGAGCCACAGGAGCGGGCGCCGGCTTCAGTGCGCCATCACATGCTGCATTGGCTGTGGCGGGCGTCCAGTTGGCATCACGCCAGCAGTGTTCGCCAGAGCCATTCTTCCAGGGCAGGCCCGACGAATTGACCCAGTTGTCAGCTCCATTGGATTGGGCGAAAGCGCCCGTCAACGAAGTGGCAAGAGCGGCCGATGCGAAGAGCGATGCAACCTTATTCAGTTTCTTCATGATTCTCCTCTCAAGGAAGGTGCAGGTGTTCTCTAAAAACGTCCAAACCGGGATCGGATAGTTACTGGTAAATCCCAGTATCTGGGGCCTTACCACCGAAGGGTGATTGTGCCATAGGGTATCCAACCCACCGGTTTTTGC
>CAHJWV010000696.1 GCA_903643055.1 Burkholderiales bacterium
GGGCGCCGTGTTGATGACCGACGGCTATGCGGTCTACAACGCCGTGGCCGACACACAGCGGCTGGTGCACCTGGGCTGCTGGACCCATTGCCGACGGTACTTCCACGAGGCCTTGCAGGCGCTCCCCAAGGACCGCCGCGGGCCGGACCCGTTGGCGGCGCAGTTCATCGCGCTGATCGGCAAGCTGTACCAGGTCGAGGCACAGGCCCGGGAAGACGGTGTCGACGCGACCGAGCTCGGACACCGACGCCAGCGCGGCAGCGTTGCCGTGCTGGCCGCGATCCAGGTGCTGCTGCTGGCCAACTTGCATGCCGTGCTGCCCAAGAGCCTGCTTGGGCAGGCCCTGCATTACCTGGCCTCGCAGTGGAGCAAGCTCAAGCGCTACGTGGAGGACGGCCGCTACAGCATCGACAACAACGTTCAGGAGAACGCCATCCGGCCGTTCTGTGTGGGTCGGCGCAACTGGCTGTTCGCCGACACGGTGGCAGGCGCCCATGCCAGCGCGAACCTGTATTCGCTGCTGCAGACTTGCAAGGTCAATGGCATCGACGGTTACCGCTACCTGCGCGCACTGTTCGTCGCGCTGCCGAACGCCAAGACCGTCGACGACTACGCCGCGCTGCTGCCCTGGCGCATTGATCTCGGCGCGAACTGAGCGATGCCCTTGCCACCGCGTCGGCGGTGGCAGGGCGTACTTCGTTGACCGCTTACCTTTCATCGCGCTGATGTCGTCCTTCATTTGATGCATTGACACCAGCACGGGCCACCCCGACCATGCGCCCCGCCCAAACCGGAAGCTTCCACGCATGCCTGTTCCCAAGAAGACCCATACGCATATCGACACCGATATCGACCCGACCATTGCCTTCATGCGTTCGGCGCGCCCGGATGCGCTGGACCACCGTGACCGGCGCTATCGCCCGAACCTTGGCCAGGCGCCGGCGCCTTCGATGTTCCCCGCGCGCGGGCTGACGGTGAAAAACCAGCACGACACGATGGCCTGTACCGGCTTTAGCCTGTCGTTGGTCATCGAACATCTGTTGCGCAGCGCCGAGCGCGAGGCGCGCCCGTCGATCTCGCCGTTCATGCTGTATTCGATGGCAAGGCGCTACGACGAATACGCCGGCTCGATCAAAGACAAGGGCTCCAGCCTGCGCGGCGTGATGAAGGGCTGGTTCAAGCACGGCGCTTGTCATGCCTCGCTGTTCCCTGAACTTGAGATGCCTCAGAACACTTCGCGCCCCGAAGACGATTGGTGGCTCGATGCCGTCAAGCGGCCGCTGGGCGCGTATTACCGGGTCGACACGAAAGTCATTGCCGACATGCATGCGGCGCTCAACGAAGTCGGCATCCTGCTGGCCAGCGCGTCTTGCCATGCCGGCTGGGATGAAGGCATCGAAGTACCCACCCGAAAGACGCGGCCGACGTCGTTCAAGGGCATCTGGGAGATTCCGGTGCGCCCGAGCCCGGCGGCGCATCAGGGCCACGCCTTTGCGATCGTCGGCTACAACGAGCGCGGTTTTCTGATCCAGAACTCCTGGGGTGCCGCTTGGGGCTCGCACGGCTACGCGCTCCTCAGCTACGACGATTGGCTGCGCAACGCGATGGATTGCTGGGTGGCGCAGTTGGGCGTGGTCACTCGGGAGCACGCCGCCATTTCGAAAGCCCCGAGCCTGCGTGCTCATGCGACGACAGGGAGCGTGTCCTTGTCGACGAATGAAGTGCTGCGCAACCGCGAGATCGCGCCCTTCATTCTCAATATGGCAAGCGACGGCTCATTGAGTGACAGCGGCGAGTTCCGCACGCGACCGGCCGACGTGCGCGCGATGGTCGATGTCCATCTGGCTGCGGCCCGCAAGCGCTGGCATCAAAAAGACGAAGTGGTCGATGTCTGCATCTTTGCCCACGGCGGACTGGTGGGCGAGAACGCGGCCGCGCGCGTGGCCGCGCAATGGATTCCGATGCTCTATGAGCACAAGGTGTTCCCGATTTTCCTGATGTGGGAGAGCGACTTCTTCAGCGCCGCGCTCGCGTGCATTGAAAAGGCGATTCACCACATTCCGCAATCGGCCGCGGCCGATGAAGACCGGTGGTGGAACGACCGGCTCGAGCGCCTGCTGGCCCGCCCGGGCACGCGCTTGTGGAGCGAGTTGAAGCAGAACGCCGATGCGATGAGCAACATCCGGCCAGGCGTCGATGACGATGCGCAGGCCGGCGTGGAGTTGCTGTATCGGCATCTTCAGCAACAGGCGGGTGCGCCGCGGATTCGGCTCCATCTGGTCGCGCATTCGGCGGGCAGCCTGATGGCCGCGTCCTGGATCGACCGCCTGGTGACGGAAGGCCTGCGTTTCGAATCGGTGAGCTTCATGGCGCCGGCGTTGACGGTTCAGGCCTTCGAGCAACAGCTGCTGCCGCATCTGCGCTCACGGGCCATTCAGCGCTATCAGCAATTCCATTTGAGCGATCGTGCTGAACGGGACGACTACACCTGCGGTGCCTACCGGCGCTCGCTGCTCTATCTGGTCAGCCAGTCGTTCGAAGGCGGCGGCGAGACGCCGGTGATCGGCATGCAGAAGTATTTCGACGCCCAGGCTGGCGATTGGCCTCGCACGACAGTGCACGTGGCACCGGGATCTGTGAGCGCGGCTTCCACCCACGGCAGCTTTGACAGCGACCCAGGTACGCGTGCGCAGATCGTCAAATTTATTCTGAAATAGCGGCGAAGGCGAGGGTCAGCGCGGAGGCGCTCCATCCAGCAGCCGCTCGATGCGCTGCGCCTGCTCATCATTCAAGCGGTGTTTTGTCTGCACCAGCGCCAGCTGGCGACGCGTGAACGCCTGGTAGAGGGCGGCATGATCGCCTCCCAGCGCCTTGAGCGCATCAACATGGCGAGCGATGACGCCCGCATCACCTCGCGATACCGGCCCGGCAACCGCTGATGCCAGCCCGCGAGCGGCTGCGGCATCCAGCGTGCCTCGGGCAAGCGGTAGCAGCGCGGCCAGCGTGCTGGCTTCGCTCATGCCGAAGCGCTGCCAAACATCAACCGTTTCTTGAAGCATCGACAGCAGAAAGCTGGCGGCATAGCTGGCCGCCCCGTGATACAGCGCGCGGGCGCCCGGCGGCAGTGTCAACGGCCGCATGCCCAAGGCTTGGGCAATTGCAATCAGTTGATCAGCAAGAAGCGGCGGGCCTTCGATCGCTACGCTGCTGCCCTTGAGCAGCTCGACCGCCCGGCCAGGATCGGAAAATATCTGCAGTGGGTGAAAGCCACCGGTCAGCGCGCCGGCTGTCGCCGCCGCTTGCAAGGCCGCCACCTCGGTGGCGCCACTGCAATGAACGACGCTTTGACCGGCACGCCACGGCAATTCACTGGCGAGTGGCGCGATGCGGTCATCGGGCACGCTGAGAAATACCAAATCGGCTTGTGCGGCCTCGTGGGGCGTGGCCGATCGGCATCCAGGCAAGCCGGCCGCCAATGCCGCTGCCGATTCACCGCCCCGGCTCGCGACCATCGCCAGATTCAGGCCATGCCGATGCAAAGCCATCGCCAAAGCACTGCCGAGACGACCGGTGCCGATGATGGCAATTGAGCCTGTGTTTGCCATCGGCTGCTGCGCGTTCAATCAGAACGGAGCATCGCCACGCGCATCGGCGGCCGCGAGCTCATTTGCACGTTTATCAACGGAGGCGGCAGGCGCGGCGGTGGCGAGAGCATCTTGCTTCGTGTCCTGCAATGGCTTGTTCAGTGGTAGTTCGCCGCCCAGCGCATCGAGCAGATCGGGAATCAGCTGCCGCAACTCGCCGGTAATGATTGCGACATCGGTATCAAATCCGTTGTCATCGCCTTGCCCTTGGGTGGCGGCGCCTTCCAGCACGACATCCAGCAATTTGATTTTCTTGATCGTCATCGACTCGGTGAGCACGAAAGACACGCGGCTGTTCCAGGTCATCGCCAATTGCGTGGGCATCTTGCCTTGCTGAATGTGTTCGCCGACCTCTTCGATGTCCAAGGTGTGCCGCGCATAGCGTACCGTGGACTTTTCGCTGTCCGGTTGCTTCAGTTCGCATTCGCGATCGATCGTGAAATTCGGTGGCGCTTCACGCGTCTTCAGCCATTCAGCCATTGCCGTCGCTGGAGATATCTCTGTTTGGAGCAAAGACAAGGTGACGCCGCCGCCCAGCAATTCGACCAACATGCTGACCATGCGGTCCGCCGCCTTGATGCTGGAGGTATTGATCACGACCCAGCGCTCGGTTGGATCGATCCAGATGGTTGTGGCCGAGCGTTTCGGAAACGCGCGCGGTAATAAGGAGTGGACGATCTCCTCCTTGATCTCCTTGGCTTGCTTGCCTTTGGGCTTGCGGCCTGTTTCTGCTTTCACTTTCTCCAGGCGCTCTTCCAACTGGTTCTTGATGA